>SKTA01000077.1 GCA_007122745.1 Bacteroidales bacterium | reverse complement strand
TTGAAAACATGTACAAGCTTGCCCTTCCTCCCGGTGAAGAGATCATAGATGTTATACCGCAAGAGTTCATCATTGATGGGCAGCAGGGGATCCGGGAACCAATCGGGATGTCGGGGAGCTGCCTGGAGGCCAACTTCCATATCATTACCGGCAAGGTAGCAGCAGCAAAAAACATTGACAAGTGTGTGTCCAAAGCCGGATTGGAGATCTCTGACATGATCCTGGAGCCACTTGCATCGGCGGAGGCTGTTTTGAGTGATCAGGAAAAGGAGGCCGGCGTGGTTCTTGTTGACATTGGTGGTGGCACTACCGATCTCGCTATATTCCAGGATGAAATCATCCGCCATACTGCAGTCATTCCCCTTGGTGGCAACGTGATCACAGAAGACATTAAGGAGGGTTGTGCCATCATCAGAAATCAGGCAGAAGCCTTGAAAAAAAGCTTTGGTTCGGCATTGGCATCTGAAAACAAAGATGAGGAGATCGTTTCCATCCCGGGACTAAAAGGGCGTGAGCCAAAGGAGATATCACTCAAAAACCTCGCGCACATCATCCAGGCACGAATGGAGGAGCTTATTGAGCATGTATATTACGAAATTAAAACTTCCGGCTTCGAAAAAAAGCTGATTGCAGGTATCGTGCTGACAGGAGGCGGCAGCCAGCTGAAGCATGTTGCACAGCTTACAGAGTTCATCACCGGCATGGATACCCGCATCGGATATCCAAACGAACACCTGGCAAAAACGCTGAGCGGTGAGATTGGTAGTCCGATGCATGCCACAGGAGTTGGTCTCGTGATAAAAGGGTTACAAAACCTCGAAAGAAGGAACAATCAAAGAAGGAAGAACAACGAAAAAACCGGTAAAAGGAAGGATTCATTCCTTGATAAAATATTCTCACGAGGGAAAGATTTCTTTGAAAAAGACAGTGATCAATAAAAATACAAATAGAAATATCAAACATTATGACGACAGACATGATCAAATTTGATTTACCAAAAAACCAAAGCTCCATCATTAAAGTAATTGGTGTTGGAGGGGGTGGCAGCAATGCTGTCAATCATATGTTCAGTCAGGGCATAGAAGGTGTTGACTTCTTTGTTTGCAACACGGATGCCCAGGCTCTCGAAGCAAGTCCTGTTCCCAACAAGATCCAGCTGGGAGTGAATCTAACCGAGGGTCGCGGGGCGGGAAGCATTCCCGAAGTGGGACGCAAAGCCGCGATCGAAGACATCGATCGCATCAAGGAGACTTACGGGTCAAATACCAAAATGGTTTTCATAACCGCCGGAATGGGAGGAGGAACCGGTACAGGTGCTGCCCCTGTGATTGCCAAGGCATCAAAAGAGATGGGAGTTCTCACGGTTGGCATCGTAACAATCCCTTTCTCCTTCGAAGGAAGAAAGCGGCGCCAGCAAGCCGAGGAGGGGATTCGTGAGTTAGCGTCAGGAGTTGATACCCTGCTGATCATCTCCAACGATCGTCTGCGTGAACTTTACGGCAACCTGAGTGTTTCGGAAGCATTTGCAAAAGCTGATAATGTTCTGACAACAGGTGCCAAGGGCATTGCAGAGATCATTACCCTGACAGGAAACATCAATGTTGACTTTGCAGATGTTCGCACGGTAATGTCAGACAGCGGCGTGGCTATTATGGGCAGTGGCAGCGCCGAGGGGGAAAGCAGAGCCATTAATGCCGTCGAAACAGCCCTTTCGTCACCTCTTTTGAATGACAACCAAATCAACGGGGCTAAGAACATTCTGCTAAACATCACCAGCGGAAAGGAAGAGGTGCTAATGGATGAGATAACCGAAATAACCGATTACATTCAGAATGAAGCAGGTTCCTCTGCCGAGATAATCTGGGGATTGGGTAAAGATGACAACCTGGAGTCAAAGATCAGTGTTACACTTGTTGCAACCGGTTTTGACACCAGCAGCACTTTGTATGACATAGATTATAAGCCTGCAGCTGTTAAAAAGGTAATGACGCTGAAAGAGGATGGAACGAAAGCTGACACCCCGGGAAAAAGTAAAGAATTGCCTTTTGTCAAAAACAGGGAAGAAAAGGAAGATGTCTCTGTAAACCAAACAGATGCAAATCAAAGGGAAAAATCAGGTAATACAGAAAAAAGAACATCCATAATCCCTGAACAATCGATTCAGGAGTTTCAGGATAAAATTGCCAGCCACGGTGCTGAGACTCTCAAAGAAATGCCGCATTGCAACAAGGAGTTGAGCACTGGAGAAAAACAGCAGCGCATCCAAAACAGGGAGGAGAGGCTTAAGAACCTGAGTTTGCAGATGAAAACACCTGACGGACTGACTGAATTGGAAAAACTTCCCGCTTATGTGAGAAGAAACGTGAATTTAAGCCCTGTTCCAGCCAGCAACGAATCACAAATATCCAGGTTTACATTGCATGAATCGGAAGACAATAAAACACAAATAAAGTCAAACAACTCCTTTTTGCACGATAATGTAGATTGATCTGCTTCATTTTGCGTATCTTTGCAGTTTAAAACAATTAATACCAGCAAATGGCAATGAAACGTAAAGCATTTATATACAGCGTTCTGATATCGCTAGCATTTGTTTTGCTTTCCTGCAGCAGAAACGATCCTGACGTCATCGCAGAGCGTGATAGAAAAAAAATCCTGGAGTATATTGAAGAAAACGAACTGGATGCCACAGAGCTTGAAGAGGGTGTTTTTATTGCGATCATGCAAGAAGGGGTGGGTGGAAATCCATCAGAGAACAGCCTGGTCTTGATGAACTATCTTGGGGCACTTCTCAATGATGATGTTTTTGACAGTGGCCAAAGTGTGCGTCTTAATCTTGACGGAGTAGTAAGAGGTTTCCGGATCGGAGTGATGGCTTTAAACCGGGGCAGTAAAGCGACCATATTAATACCTTCAGAAGCAGGTTATGGGCAGTTCTCACAGCCTGGAATTCCAAGAAATTCTGTTTTGATATTTGATGTAGAGATCATTGACTTTTGAAGCACATGTTTAATTCATAATTATAACAAAAATGGCAAGCAAGAAAAACCTGAAAAAAGATATCAATTTTCTTATTGATGAAGTGATTGGTACGTGTCTGATGCATCAGGCACTTAACAAAGGGAAGAAAGGAAATGAACTTGATGAGATCATCAATGAAATGTTGATCTTTCGTGAAGAGCTGATCGAAAAGGCGAATAACCCAAAACCTACGGAGGCAGATAAAAATCTGCAGAGTTATTACAGAAACCTTTACAGCGATTTGCTTAAAAAAGTCAATGGCACTTTTGATAAATTAAATGAGATAACGGAATAAACAGCATTACATAAACGTTATACGAAGGCGCCTGTGCGCCTTTTTTGCTATATGTATAAATACATGCCAAAGAAACCATGAAAAACACACGAAACAATCCACCGGCAGGGCGCGCACGCAGAAAAGGTGTACGTCCGAAATCCACACCAAGATTCCAAAAAAAGGAAGATACAACAATCCGATTAAATAAATACATTGCCAATGCAGGTGTATGCTCACGCCGCGAGGCGGATGTATTGATCACCAGCGGTGCCATTAAAGTAAATGGGAAAATTGTCACCGAGCTGGGAACAAAAGTGATGCCCGGTGATACGGTGCTGTACGGAAAAGAAAAGCTTGTGAATGAACAGAAAGTTTATTTACTGCTGAACAAACCCAAAGACTATATCACAACCACTGATGATCCACGCGAACGCAAGACCGTGATGCAGCTTATAGGCAACAGTTTTCAGGAGAGACTGTATCCCGTGGGCAGGCTCGACAGAAACACAACGGGGCTGCTCCTGCTTACCAACGACGGAACGCTAACCAAAAAACTCAGTCATCCGTCTCATGGTGTTAAAAAACTATATCATGTTAAGCTCCACAAAGGGGTCTCAAAACAAGACATGGAGCGGATTGCAAATGGCATTAGCCTTGGAAAAGATAAGATCGTACCCGACACAATTGCTTATGCCAACCCGGAAAACAAAAGTGAAGTTGGCATTGAGATCCATTCGGGCCAAAACAGGGTGGTCAGACGCATTTTCGAACAGCTTGGTTACAAGGTGGCGAAACTTGATAGGGTGATTTATGCCGGACTCACAAAAAAAGATCTCCCACGGGGAAAGTGGCGAAAACTTACTGAAAAAGAAATCATTTACCTTAAAATGATCCGTTAACCCTTCATGAACAATAGCATATCAAGAAAGAATCCTGTTGCCCGACAGTTTTTCAAACTCATGTTCCTGAGCGGTGCAATTTTTATCTCTGTACTTGTCGTAATACTGCTACTGGTCGCCTGGTTCCAGCGCACCCATATCCTGGATCAGTTCTCACAACATTTGCAACAACGGCTTGATGTCGATGTCCAGGTTTCAGAACTTGAGTTTGGACTTATCAGGAGTTTCCCGATGGCCTCTGTTACCGCCAGGGGTGTGCAGGTGCAAAGTGGCAATTATTCCGATCCGATGTTTTTTCATGCGGATGCAAACAGCATTCAGCTTAACTTTAACATCCTGGACATATTCAGAAAGGAGTACCATGTCCAACAATTGATCATCAGAAACGGAAATATTACCACCTCTTTTGACCAGGATATTCTTAAAAGACAGCAACCCGATAACCAAAATGCACAAAACAGCAACCTGCATTTCGATCTGCGCCGTCTGCATCTTTATGATATGGAAATAAATTATATCAGCCCGAAACAAGAGCAAAACCAATATATACTGATTCAGGAAATGCGTTTGAGCGGCTCCTTCTCAGAAGGTTCCTCATGGACTGTGGCAAAAAGCAACATTATTTACAAAGATCACCCTTTTGAAGTTTTCGGCACTTTTTCCCCGGAGGATGAAGGCGTTCTGGCGGATGCCACTTTACAGGGAAAAAATTACAGGATAGAATCGGTAATAAAAGAACTCCCAAAAGAAGTTGCTGACTTGTTGAGCCGCTATGATCCTAAAGGAAATATTGATTTCTCATCCCGGATTACAGGGATGATTGGCTTGAACAAAACACCCTTGATCACAGCCGACTTTGAAGTTACCAAAGGAAGCTTTGTCCACCCTGAGAAGAAACTGATGCTGAACCATATCAGTTTGAAAGGTCATTATACAAACGGCACCCATAAAACCCTGACAACAAGTTCAGTAAAACTTAAAGGGGTAAGCGCCAAAACCGAATCCGGCGAGATTCGGGGAACCATCAGCATCAATGACCTGCAGCAGCCTGCACTCGAATTTGACCTGCTTGCCGTTGTGAGCGCCACCGACATCGTTGGGTGGACCGGAATAAACACAGTCACGATAACAAACGGCATAATTGAAGCTGATCTGTTTTTTTCAGGTCAGATGAACAGCGAAATGAGTTTTTCCGGAAAGGATCTGCTGACCTCAAAGATTCAGGGGAGCATGCGGTTTCGCAACTTAAGCTTTCGAACAAAAGACAATTCCCTTGATTATCGTGATTTCAGTGGTACGTTACAACTTGCCCGGGATCAAATATTGCTGGTTAAGGAGCTCTCGGGAAAATTGGGGCAAAGCGACATAGCCATTTCGGGAACCGCTTATAACCTGCTTCCCTTCCTGTTTATCCCCAACGAAGTTCTTTATGTTGAAGCGGTAATGGCATCAGAAACACTCTTGCTGGATGAACTATTAATGACAAACGGTCAGAGTGAGAAACAAAACAGGTACCGTTTAAGCTTCCCGAAACACCTGCATCTTTCACTCCATGCCAGCGTTGGACATTTAAACTTCAGGCGTTTTTCCGCAACTGACATACAGGCAGAGACTACATTGGTTAACCGGCAGTTATACGCAGACAAGCTTACCTTCAATACAATGGATGGCAGTGCATTGATGACCGGAAGCATTGACGCTGATCATGCCGGGGATATCAGGCTGAATACGAAGGCAGATCTTCGGAACGTTGACATCCATCAGCTTTTTTACCAAACCGGGAATTTCGGTCAAAACAGCATTGTTGATGAAAACATTTTCGGACGGGTAACTGCCCATATTGATTTTTTCTCACTTTGGACGCGGGAGCTAAGGATCAGATGGGAAAGCATGGCAACCAGCGCATCCCTTGTCATCGAAAACGGAGAACTGGTTAATTATCAGCCCATGCAGGCACTCGGACGCTATATCAGGGCCGGTGATCTCAGCAATGTAGCCTTCTCAACATTAAAAAATGAAATTTACATTCGTAATGAAATGGTTTTCATTCCGATGATGGAGATCCACTCAAACGTTTTGGATCTGGAACTCTCCGGTGAACATAGCTTTGGTAATGAAATCGACTACAGGCTCCGCGTCGAACTCTCAGAGTTTATGTCGCGCAGGCATCGTGAAAGCAGAAACCCACAGGATCAGTATGGCGAGATCATCGATGACGGACTGGGACGCACTACCCTTTTCCTTAAGCTCACCGGAACAACACAAGATGTGGTAGTGCGTTACGACCAGGAAGGTTTAAAAGATAAGTTACGTCAGGATATCAGGGAGGAACGGGAAAACCTCCGCGACATCCTCCGTGATGAGTTCCGTTTTATATCGCGACAACCTACCGATACCACATCCCAAAAAGATGACAGGCAAAAGGAACGGGATCGCATCAGAAAACAGGAGGAGGAAGGTTTTATTATTGAATGGGATTGATCCCATTAAGAAAAATCATTTAAAAAGAAAGCCATGCTTTTTTTCCCCAATGCCCGCATAACCCTTGGCCTGCATGTAAAAGCAAAGCGCAGGGATGGTTTTCACGACATTGAAACGGTGATGCTGCCAATTGGCATGTATGATGCCCTTGAGATTGTTCCGGCAATTGACAACCAAACGAAAATCATTTTAAGCGGAACCCCCATACCCGGAGATCCTTACGAAAATCTGGTCATGCGTGCACTAAAGCTCATTCAAAAAGAGATGCCATTCCAGCCAGCCATAAATTCTGAAGCCCCGGAAATGCTTCATATTTATCTGCGCAAAGGGATACCTGCCGGCTCCGGACTGGCCGGAGGCAGTGCCGATGGAGCCTTTATGTTAAAAATACTCAACGAATATTTCAAACTGAACCTGACGCCTGGCCAGCTTAAGACAATGGCAGCAAAACTGGGAAGTGACTGTCCGTTTTTTCTGCAAAACAAAGCAATGGTGGTTCGTGGCCGTGGAGAAATACTTGAAACCATAAACACTCCGGACCTGTCAGGACTCCATCTCATCATCATCGTACCTCCAATCGGAATAAATACTTCGGAAGCTTACAGATTGATAACTCCGGAACCGGAAAGGGTCTCAATAAAAGAAATATTAGCAATGCCTTTCGCAGCTTGGCAGGAGAACCTGAAAAACGATTTTGAATCTGTATTATTTAAAACATATCCCTACCTGAAAGAAATTAAAAACCGGCTGATCGGTCAAGGTGCGGTTTATGCATCTCTCAGCGGCAGCGGATCTGCTCTTTATGGATTATTTAAAGATGCTGCCGTCCTGTCTTCGCTAAGAAAAGACTTTGAAGATTGTCTAACCGGACATTACCAGATTCTTGAATCCTAAATTGACATTCATGGATCGTGTTTGGCAAAAATCATTAAATTTGTGGCCATTACAGACAAAGCTGCATTGAAATGCTGTTTAAAGCTTTCGAGAGCAGCTGCAACCATTTATTAACCAAAAGCAACAAGCATGCGAAAACTGACAATCATTATCGCTTTTCTCTGGCTGGCCATCCCTTTTGCCCAGGCCGATGACATTATGACCACTCACAACATCTTTGACCTTAAAACGGTTGTTGAAGTCTCGATGTCACCCGATCAGCAATACATCGCTTTTACCCTGAATGTGCCCAGGCCTTTCACACACTCGGCAGGTTCCGATTACCGTGAATTGTATGTATATGATCGTGCTAATGATGAAATCATCCCGTTTATGACCGGTAATCGCCGGATCTTTGACATTGGCTGGACACCCTCGGGTGATGCTGTTACCTTTCGTTCAAACCTTCAGGAGATCCCATATCTTCAGGTTTACGCGATGAGTTTGCGGGGTGGTGAGCCGCGTGCCATCACAGAACATACCTCCAGTGTAATGAGCTACGCCTTCATTGATGATGAACGATTGGCCATTGTTTCAACAGGCCCACAGGACCCGCTTCGCCAGGAGCTAGGGAGTAAAGGCTATCAGATCGAGGTTTATGAAGAGGAGTGGGTACATCGCAATCTTTATGTTTACAACACTGAAACCCATGAGGTGCGGCAGGTTACAGAAGGAATGACCATTTTTGATTTCACCCTGAGTCCGGATAAAAAATCTGCGGCAGCAGCAATAGCTCCCCGCAATCTTGTTGACGACAGTTACATGTTTAAGCGCATCCATCTGGTAAACCTTGAAACCGGAGATGTGGAGCTGATCATGGACAATCCCGGGAAGCTGGGTAACCTGGCCTTCAGCCCTGACGGCACCAAACTTGCATTCCGTGCCGCCAGTAAAAGGGAAGACTCTGTTGTTGGCAGCCTTTTTGTAATCGATTTGGAAGCAGACACCATCCCACCCTTCGAGGGACTGCGAAATTATGTTCAGGACATGGAGCTTTCTGTAATTGACATGGGCTGGAAGGATAATAACACGCTGCTATTCGCTGCCGAGGAGGGTGTAGACATCGTACTGAGTAAGCAAAGGCTGGATGAGGAGGAACGCACCATCCTGATTGAGCCCGAAACCGTTGTTTTCAGAAGGTTTCAGCATAGTGACGGCACCATTGTCCTGTCTGCGAATACGCCTGCCCACCCGAATGAGCTCTTTATTTTTGAAGTGGATGGGCAATTATTGAAAAAAGTCACCGATCACAACCCCTGGCTGGAAAACATCCGGCTGGCGGATCAGCGAGAGCTGATCTACTACGCTCGGGATGATCAGGACATTGAGGGTGTTCTTGTATATCCTCTGGATTATGAGGAGGGACAGAGTTATCCACTGATTACTTACATCCATGGCGGTCCGGAAGCAGCCGTACAGAATGGTTGGGTCACAGCATACAGCATCTGGGGGCAGGTGGCCGCAGCAAGAGGCTATTTTGTTTTTATGCCAAACTACCGTGCCAGCTCCGGACGCGGTGTGGATTTTACCATGGCAGGTTATGGAGACCTTGTAGGTGTTGAGTATGAAGATGTGATTGATGGCATTGATCATCTGATAGAGATCGGCTATGTAGACATCGACCGTGTTGGAATCGGTGGCGGATCGTATGGGGGTTATTTTTCTGCCTGGTCAGCCACGCGTCATACCGACAGGTTTGCTGCAGCCGTTATGTTCGTAGGTATTTCAAACCAGATATCAAAGCGGAACACAACTGACATCCCCTGGGAAGATTACATGGTACATTGGGGATACTGGACCCATGAGGACTGGCAGGACGTTTACAGCAGAAGTCCGGTCAAATATGCCCACCAAAGCCTCACCCCCACTCTGATCCTTCATGGCGATGCAGACCCGAGGGTACATCCTTCGCAGAGTCTGGAAATGTACAGAGCCCTGAAAATGCACGGTAATGCACCCGTTCGCCTAATCTGGTATCAGAACGAGGGGCACGGCAACGCGCGCAATGTGCATCGCCTTGATTATCTGGTGCGTACAATGGATTGGTTTGATTATTACCTAAGACTTGACAAGCCCAGGGATGAAATGCCAAGCCGATACCCGGATGCATTGTTTGATTGATACCATTACCATTACCAAATAAACAACTAAACAACTAAACAACTAAACCTTCTTTATGAAGCCTGATAATAAGACTCGCAAACCCGGGGGTTTTTTTAGCAAAGTTCTTGATTTTATTGAAGTTGTCGGAAACCGGTTGCCGCACCCCGCTACCATTTTCGCAATGCTGGCCATAATAGTGGTGTTAATATCTGCAATCAGTTACTGGACAGGCGTTTCTGCTGTCCATCCTGTTGACGGGAACCTGGTAACGGCAAAAAACCTTTTAAGTGCCGATGGTTTCAGGTGGATGTATACCAACATTCTGGACAATTTCCTGCGATTCCCCCCACTTGGATATGTTCTTGTGGTAATGGTGGGTATCGGCCTTGCCGAAGGAACCGGGCTGTTCAATATCATGATCCGCGCATTGGTTCTGGGTGCCCCCACAAAAATGATCACCGCAGCCGTCGTACTGGCCGGAATCATCTCCGGCCTTGCCGTGGAGGCAGGTTACGTAATCCTGATCCCACTGGGAGCAATGATATTTCACGGCATTGGCCGTCACCCAATGGCCGGACTGGCCGCTGCTTTCTGTGGAGTGAGCGGTGGATTTGGAGCTAACTTTGTTGTTGGCTCCATCGATCCAATCCTCGCGGGTATTTCCACATCTGCTGCACAAATGATTATTCCTGACATGGTGGTTAATCCGGCAGTCAACTATTATTTCATGATCGCCTCCAGCTTCGTCGTACTCTTTGTTGGTGTATGGGTAACTGACAGGATTGTGGAACCGCGCCTTGGCAAATATGAAGGTCCGGCCGAACATTTTGTCATAGAAAGGTTGAAGCCCATTGAACTAAAAGGGCTGCGCTGGGCGGGAATATCCGTGCTGCTGTTCATCATCCTGTTCGCCTTTACCGTGATTCCTGAAAATGGCCTGCTGCGCCATCCGGAAACAGGATCAGTGCTGCACTCTCCCTTCTTTGACGGTATCATTATCGGCATTTTGCTGTTATTCTTTATTCCTGCACTGGTTTACGGAATCATTGTGGGTACGGTCCGTAACGATAAGGATATGATGAAGCACATCATTAAGTCAATGAGTGGAATGGGATCCTACATTGTGCTGGTATTTTTTGCAGCCCAGTTTGTTTATTTCTTTAATGAATCCAACCTGGGGCTGATCATAGCCATCCGTGGAGCGGCAGGATTGCGCGATATTGGCTTCACCGGGCCGGTGCTGATTGCCTCCTTTGTGCTGTTGTCGGCATTCATTAATCTGTTTATGGGAAGTGCCTCGGCAAAATGGGCAATCATCGCACCCGTATTTATCCCGATGCTGATGTTGCTTGACAATGCTTACCATCCGGGCATCACGCAGGCGGCATTCCGCATTGGCGACAGCCTGACAAACCTGGTTACACCGATGATGAGCTACTTTGCCCTTATCGTTACTTTTGCTCAGAAGTATGATGAACGTTACGGAATCGGAACAATCATATCAACAATGCTGCCCTACACCATCATTCTTGGAATTTTATGGATCGCAACGCTGATGCTATGGGTTTGGCTTGGAATACCGCTTGGACCGGACGGGCCGATCTATATTAACTAGATGACTGGTTGATTGGTTAAGCTAAACTAGAACAGATCAACACTTCGCTGAACGAAGCGGGTGAGGTTTTCCCCTTTGAGCAGGTTCTTGGCCAACAAGGCGAGGTCTATCAACTGCTTTACCTGTTTGTCGCGTAATTCCTCATTTTCTAGATCCAAAAGCTTACTGATGAGCTTGTGGTTGCTGTTAACCACAACCATGTAACTATCGGGCAAGTTGCCCATATAGCTCATGCCACCCAATGCCGACATGTCTTTCATGCGGCGCATGAATTCGGGCTGTGTGATCATCATCGGATGCTCCGACTCACTGAGATTTTCAAAAGCAATCTGATACTGTTGTGCATCAAGGTGTTTTTCAATGATGGGCTTGAGTTTGTCTTTCTGCTCCTGACTCAGCTTTGAGGGGAGTTCATCATCCTTATTGATAAGCTTATCGGCTACTTCCGCATCAACACGAACAAATGAAACATTTTCCAGTTCACTTTCAAGCATGTTGACAAAATGGCTGTCAATCGGTGTGTCCAATACCAGCACGTCATAACCCTTCTCTTTGGAAGCTTCAATAAACGCATGCTGTTCTTCCTTGTCGGTTGCATAAATATGCACGACCTTCTTGTCTTTGTCTGTCTGTTGAGGTTTAATGTGGTCACGATATTCATCCAAAGTAAAATACTTGCCATCCGTGTTTTTAAGCAAACAAAACTTTATGGCTCTCTCCCTGAACTTATCATCAGAAATCATCCCATATTCAATGAAAATCTTGATATCATCCCATTTGGATTCAAACTCCTCCCGCTTTTCATTGAACAGGTCTTCGAGCTTATCGGCAACTTTTTTGGTGATGTGCGAACTGATCTTCTTTACATTGCTGTCGCTCTGTAAAAAACTTCGGGAAACATTCAGCGGAATATCGGGGGAATCGATCACACCATGCAACAAGGTCAGGAAATCGGGCACAATGCCCTCAACAGAATCGGTAACAAAAACCTGGTTGCAGTAAAGCTGAATCTTGTCTCGCTGGACCTCAAAGTTTTGCTTCACTTTTGGAAAATATAAAATACCTGTCAGGTTAAAGGGATAATCCACATTCAGGTGAATGTTGAACAGCGGTTCATCAAAGCTCATGGGGTAGAGTTCCCTGTAAAAGCTTTTGTAGTTTTCCTCCTTCAACTCAGTCGGATGCTGTGTCCAGGCCGGTTTGGTGTTGTTAATGATCCGTGGCTTCGTGACTTTAACCTCTTTCTCCTTCCCTTTATCATCCTTCTCTTGAACGGTTTCCTCTTCGGCACCAAAAACAATCTCAACCGGTAAAAACTGGCAATACTTTTTTAAAAGTCCGTGAATTCTGCCCTCTTCCAAAAATTCAGCTGAATCATCAGCAATATGTAAAACCACGTCAGTGCCGCGGGTCTTTTTCGATTTTTCCTCCAGGGTGAAATCCGGCGTCCCGTCGCAAGCCCATTTAATCCCTTTACTGCTTTTTTTATAGGATTTGGTAAACAATTCTACTTTCGAAGCAACCATAAACGATGAATAAAACCCCAGGCCAAAATGACCGATCACCTGGTTGGCATCTTTTCCTTTATATTTACTTATCCATTCCTCTGCACTTGAAAAGGCGATCTGGTTGATGTATTTGTCTACCTCTTCCGCTGTCATGCCGATGCCGTTATCGGAAACCGTTAAGGTTTTTGCTTTTTTGTCAACCTTTACCTCTATGCGCAATTCACCCAACTCCCCTTTAAAATCACCTAAAGAGGCCATGGTCTTCAATTTTTGTATGGCATCCACGGCATTAGATATCAATTCCCTTAAAAAAATCTCGTGATCCGAATACAAGAATTTCTTGATTATAGGAAAAATATTTTCAGTCTGAACATTGATTTTACCTTTTTGCATAGTATATAATTTTAATGATGGTTAGTTTCTCTTTAACATCTGCGGAAAATCAAAGTTTATGCCAACTGATAACAGCTGCCAAAATGGCGCAAGGCTTTGCAAAAAGCACTTAAAAAACTGCTTAATCCAGCCTAAGGGCGATAATTTTGTATTTTTGCTTCGCTGGAAGCGGGAAGGAAAAAGAAAGAAGCTGGAAGCTCGAAGGGTTCGCGGCAGTAAACGGAACGCCCTGATAAGGGCAGCTTAAACATAACCAAGCACAAAACACAGAA
>SKTA01000219.1 GCA_007122745.1 Bacteroidales bacterium | reverse complement strand
CCCATTTTGCATGTAGAAGGTAATATTATTGAAACACAACTGGTTGAAACCCTATTGCTGAACCTGTTGAATTTTCAGTCTCTTATTGCTACAAAAGCCAGCAGGGTTCGTTTTTCTGCCGGAAACAGGTTATTAACTGATTTTGGGTTGCGGCGCGCACAAAGTACCGGAGGCATTCATGCCAGCAAGGCATCGTTTATCGGAGGTTTCGACAGTACGTCCAACGTTTTCGCGGCAAAAATTCATAACATCCCGCCAAGTGGCACCATGGCCCATTCTTTTATTGAAAGTTTTGACAGCGAACTGGAAGCCTTCAGGGCTTATGCGAAGGTTTTTCCCGACCAGTGTGTCTTGCTTGTTGACACCTACAATACCCTGAAAAGTGGTATACCAAACGCGATAACCGTAGGCAAAGAGCTGGCTCAGCAGGGAAAAACACTCAGCGGTATCAGACTTGACAGCGGCGACCTCGCCTATCTGTCAAAAAGAGCCAGGGCCATGCTTGATGAAGCAGGACTTACTGATACCAGGATCATTGTCTCCAATCAGCTGGATGAGCTGGTGATAAAAAGCCTCCTTGACCAGGGTGCAGCCATTGATATCTTTGGTGTGGGAACCAGCATGATCACCGGCCGACCCGACGGAGCAATCGACGGTGTGTTTAAACTGGCACATTCAGACCAAAAACCAAGGTTGAAAATTTCCGAGAACCTTCAAAAGACAACACTGCCGGGAAAAAAGAAAGTACTGCGTTACCGAAATGGGGATGGCCGTTTTTATGCAGACTGTGTCGCACTGCAAACAGAAACCAATCCCGAGGTCATGGTGCATCCGTTTGAAAAAGAAAAATCACTCCCTTTAAAAGGATTATCTTTTGAAAATCTGTTCCATGAGCATATAAAGGACGGAGCGGTCACGAACAAACCCAAAACAGCCGCAGAGCTGCGTGATATTGCCAAAGAGCGATTGAACCTTTTGCCAGACGAACACAAACGTTTTGATTTTCCACATATTTACAAAGTGGGTGTTTCACGTAACCTGCTTAATTTACAAACACGCTTAATTACGAATATGCAAAAAAGACAAGTTTTATGAAAGTACTGATTCTTACAGACATTCAATACGACTTTCTTCCGGGCGGTGCACTTGCTGTTCCTGAAGGTGATTCAATAATTCCTAAAATAAATAAATTGCAAAAGTATTTCCCGATGGTTGTTGCAACACAAGACTGGCATCCGGCACACCATTTGAGCTTTGCTTCTGCCCATCCCGGAAAAAAGGTCTTTGACACCACCCAACTGGGAGATACCGAACAGATCCTCTGGCCTGATCATTGCGTCCAGGGAACAAAAGGGGCAGAATTATCACAAGAATTGTCTTTAAATCGTGTAGCCGCCATTTTCAGAAAGGGGATGCACCCGGAAATTGATAGCTACAGTACATTCCATGACAATGAATACAAAAACAGTACTGGTCTGTCAGATTTCCTCAAGGGGAAAGGGGTCAAGGAGGTTTACATCGTTGGTCTTGCAGGTGACTTTTGCGTAGGTTTTTCTGCCCTGGACGCCATAAAGGAAGGATTCTCCACTTTTGTAATTGAAGATGGAACCAAACCGATAGACAAAGAGGGCTTTGAGCAGATGAAGGCAAAAATCATGAAACAGGGGGGGAAGTTCATCCAATCATCATCCATTCTTTCTGAATAACCCGGGATGGATATTCAATATGTTCATATTCCAAATGCAAGACTAACAGAGGGCGCAATTTATCCGTTCCGGATCAATAAAACGGTCTCCATGGGTCCGGAGGATGATTATTTTGTTCTGGAAGACCCAAATGGATGCAAAATTCTGTTAACCAAGTCGTATTACGACGGATATGGTTTTGAAACAGGCCAAATAATCGATTGCCGGGTGGATAAGATAAATTGCAACGGTAAGGTTTTTTTGGAACCCACGCATCCTTTTTATTGTGAAGGGAAAGCCTATTTTTTTGATTTTATTTGTAAAGACAAATTTAAGAATATCCTAGATCAGGAGGAGCATTTCTTCATCGTTCGGGACCGGCTCAAAAAAGAGTGGAAATTACGCATCCACGATAAAAAGGTATGGAATGATTCACCCAAACAGATCAAATGCCTTGTGGTAAGGATCAAAAAGGGACAGCTTTTCCTTCAGGCATTTGGCTTACAACAAGCGGATCCAAATCTTCAGATTGGAAAACATTACTCATTCCGCATTGCAGATGAACGGTATGACCCAACCCGTAAAGCATCTTTTTATGTTCTGCGCGATGAGGCCGGCAACGATCATATGCTGAAAAAGAAACACTATGATCGTTATGCCCTAAAGAAAGGGGACACCGTAAACTGTCTGGTTCAGCAGGTTTCCGCAGACGGTTTTTTGATTCTTGAACCACAGCACCCTTGTTATGTTTCTGGAAAAAGCTATCAGTTTCCGGTTGATCGGCTGGAGGAGATGGTTTTTACCGATGGCTACAGGCAAAAAGTGCTGGTGCTCCGGGATTGTTTTGGTGAAGAGATCAAGCTACACATGGATGATCGTACAGCTCATCTGCTGGCCTCTAAAAGATTCATACACGCAAAAGTGAAAGAGGTTGTGAAAGGGAAACCGGAGCTGGAGGTCAGCGATGAACAGCCTATCTGAAAACAATATCCTGAACAACAGGCTTTCCCAGTTCATCATTGATCATTTTGATGATCTTTGTTTTGGCATAGGTTAATTCATTCCGCAACACGGAGGAGCGCAGATACACAATCAGGTTCCCCTGCTTTAATGACACCCTGCTTGTATATTTCGCAATGGGCGGACCCATGATCTTTTCCCACGATGAAAAGATTTTGGTTTCAGTCAATTTGTCTTCCAAACCATGTTTTCTCAACACAGTTTTAATGATATCTCCCAATGGCCTTTCGTTTGTTCCCGGCATGACATAACTAATTGCGCTCGGCGAGGGTTATAGTATCTGTTACTCGTCCCTCATCCATGATAAAAATCTTACATTCCGAATCAATTTCAGTAAACAACTCCTCAAGCCGTTCCGGATGGGTATCGCTGACAAACACCTGGCCAAAATCCTCTTTGCTGACCAAATGCATCAACTGCCTGACCCTTGATGCATCCAGCTTATCAAAAATATCATCAAAAAGCAAAATAGGATTGTAACCTTTAATCTTTTTTGTAAAGGAAAACTGCGCCAGCTTCAGGGCAATGATAAAAGACTTTTGCTGTCCCTGACTGCCAAATTTCTTCACCGCCTCATCATGAATCCTGAAAACAAGATCATCCTTATGCACACCAACACTGGTATATTGCAGCACCCTGTCCTTTCCGCGTGCCTCAATCAATTGTTTCCCGAAGTCTCCCTGATGAAGGCTGCTGTCATAAACAATGTCGGTTTGTTCTTTTTCCCGGGATAAAAACGCGTAATAATCCTTGAATACAGGCATAAAATCGTCAAAAAAGGCCTTCCGCTCACTGTAGATATACTGACCGTTAAAGATCAGATGCTCATCCCATAGGTCCAGAGAGGCGGGATCGAAACGTTTTTGCTCGGCAAAGATCTTCAGCAGTGCATTTCTTTGCTGAAGGGCCTTGTTGTAATTGATCAGTTTATGAAGATATTCATTGTTGTATTGAGCGATAACGCCGTCAATGAATTTTCGCCGTTCATCACTACCGCCCAGGATTAGTTGGGTATCGGCAGGACTAAGAAGAACAAGGGGGTATTTCCCAATATGATCAGAAAGCCGCTCATACTCCTTTTTATTGCGTTTGAAACTTTTTCGTTGCCCTTTTTTTACACCGCAAT
>SKTA01000004.1 GCA_007122745.1 Bacteroidales bacterium | reverse complement strand
GTGATTACGATCACTTTTGAATAACTGATTGTTTTTTCAAAATGTGAGCGGATTTTTTCCAGGTCATTTTTGGCAAACTGGTGATGATCACGATATTTATGAACATATAGATCCTTGCTGATCGTTTTCAGATACTCCTCAAGCGCTACACTATTAGCAATGCCAGTAAGAAGAAAAATACTTTTCAGGTTTTTAGAGCAGGTTGATTTTGCTTTTTTATTCAGTGGAACCAGTTTCTTATATTGAAAAGCTGAAAAACAGACATGAGATTGTTTGTACGTTTTTAGTTTTTTAAGGAAATATCGCCTGTCAAGGGGTGAAAAAACGGTTGGGGTTTTGGTTACAATTAGTGCATCTGAACGCCGGGCCCGACGTTTTCCCTCCCTCAAATGGCCCACAGGCAATAAAAAATCATTAAAAAAAGGATTGAAATAACCGGTCAACAAAAGATTTAACCCGGGTTTCACATAGCGATGCTGAAAAGCATCGTCCAAAATAACAAGATTTGTTTCCGGAAATATTTGGAGGATCCTTTTAATCCCTTTGCTTCTTTTTTCGTGCACCGCGACAACAATATCGGGAAACTTATTATATATCTGGCAGGATTCATCACCTATATCTTTGCATGTTGTTTCAGGTCCGGCCAAAACAAATCCCACGGTTTTTCTTTTATAACCCCTGCTGAGAACAGCTACATTGTATTGGTCTTTAAGCAGTCTGACCAGATATTCCACGTGAGGTGTCTTACCCGTTCCACCTGTGCGGAGGTTGCCGACACTGATCACCGGAATCCCAAACTGTTTTGATGGAAGAACACCGATGTCAAACAGCGCGTTTCGAATCCATACAGCAAAACCATAAAGTAACGAAAAAGGCAGAAGAAGTATGCGAAAAGATCCCATCTTTAACTTATGTTTATGCTTTTCCTTTAGGCGTCAATGATTAACCTGTAAATATACGTCAAAATACCAATAAAGCATTATTGGTGTAATAAAAGACACGTAAAGTTCGGAAAAAAAACTGTAATTTTGAGTTATCACCATAAATAAAAAAGTTTATGCGATTAAAGGAATTGATGCAAGCTTTAGAGGGAATAGCTCCTTTTTCACTGCAGGAATCATATGACAATTCAGGCATACAGATCGGGTCCCCTGATCAGGAGATAAGCCGTGCCCTGATTTGCCTGGATGTGACAGAAGAGGTGCTTCGCGAAGCAAAGGAGAAAAAAAGTGACCTGATTTTGTGCCATCACCCTTTGATCTTTAAGGGGATAAACAGACTAACTGCTATCAGTGCCACCGAACGGATCATCATGGAGGCTGTTCGTAAGGACATTGCCATTGTGGCGGTTCATACAAACCTCGACAATGTTCACGGTGGCGTAAATAACAAACTGGCTTCGGTAATCGGCCTTAAGGATTTAAAGATACTGAAACCTTCAAAAAGTCTGCTGAAAAAGCTGGTTACATTTTGTCCGACCAAACATGCAGACAAGGTTCGCTCAGCAATTTTTGAAGCGGGTGCTGGTCAGATTGGCGATTATGATTGCTGCAGCTTTAATATGGAAGGGAAAGGCTCCTTCCGCGCTGGAGAAAACACAAATCCGTTTACCGGAAGCATAAATGAGCTGCATTATGAACCGGAAGTCCGCATTGAAACCATTTTCCCGGCATACCTTCAATCTGCCGTATTGGCGGCCATGTTTGCAAGCCATCCCTACGAAGAGGTGGCCTATGACATATATCCCCTTGATAATGCATTCAACAAGGTTGGATCGGGCATGATTGGTGTATTTGATGAACCGATGCCTGAAAAGGTTTTTTTGAATCATCTGAAAAAAACACTGAATGTTCCATTCTTGCGTCATACGGCATTCGTTGACAAACCTGTCAGCTGTGTTGCCATTTGCGGAGGATCCGGTGCTTTTCTCCTTCAGGATGCCATTAAGGCAGGAGCCCAGGCATTTGTAACCGGAGATGTTAAATACCACCAGTTTTTTGAGGCTGAAAGCCGGATCTTGCTCATTGATGCCGGGCACTATGAAACGGAACAATTCACCAAAGAATTATTACACAGTCAGATTAAGAAAAAATTAACTAACTTTGCACTCCTGATTTCGGAGGTGGATAATAATCCGGTCCTTTATTACTAAACTTCTGCAGTTCAACAATTAAGACACAAATAACATATGGCGAAAAGCACGAAAAAACCAAAAACCAAAAAAGTCTCTGACCAAAACAATGAGCAGAACAAGAAGATCAACCCCAATACCGGCACAGAGGGTTCTCCGGTTGATATACCCGAGTCCTCCCTGGATGAAAGCCTCGAGCAAACCATTAAAAACAAACTGATTGCTTTGTTTACCCTTCAGCGCATTGATCAAAAGATTGACAGCTTAAGAAGTGTTCGCGGTGAGTTGCCTTTGGAGGTACAGGATCTTGAAGATGAAATTGAAGGGCTTGAAACACGTGTACAAAAATTTCAGGATGAGATCAAGGGTCTCGAAACAACCATCTCAAACAAAAAAAATGCGGCCCAGGAAAGTCTTGAACTGATCAAGAAATATGAGTCGCAGCAAATGAATGTGCGCAACAATAGGGAGTACGACTCTTTGTCGAAGGAGATAGAGTATCAAACGTTGGAGGCGCAGCTTGCTGAGAAAAAAATGAAAGAATTTTCTGCAGAGGTTGAGATTAAAAAAGAGATGGTGGGTAAGGTTGAAGAGGAGCTTGCTGAGCGTAAGGGGGACCTTGATGCAAAGAAAGCTGAACTTAGTGACATCATTGCTGAAACAGAAAAAGATGAAGCATTGCTTTTAGAGAAGTCTGAAGAGCAAAAAGCAAAGATAGAAGGTCGCTTGCTTACCGCTTATCAGCGGATCAGGGACAATGCCCTGAACGGCCTTGCAGTGGTGCCTGTTGAGCGTGATGCCTGTGGAGGTTGCTTTAACAAGATTCCACCACAACGTTACCTCGACATCCGTTTGCACAAAAAGATCATTGTTTGTGAGTATTGTGGCAGGGTGTTGATTGATGAAGAGATCATGAAAAGTATTGAGGAATAAAAAAAAGGGGCTGCGGCCCCTTTTTTTATGCTTGTACGAATCAGAAACGCCAACCCAGGGTTGCCCGGAACATGCTGTTTGCAAAGTCCCTGTTTGCAACAGGCCCCCCGCTGTCGAGTGCATAAAGTATGTAATCTTCGTTATAAAACATGTAAGTGTAGGAAAAATCGAGGAAGTAGTTTCCTTCACGTATGCCGAAACCGGCTGATAGCAAACTGCGTTCACCGTCATTAACTCCTGACACATACGGACTGGAATGGTGGGCATAACCTGCCCGGAAAATGACAGGATCAAGACGAACCTCTCCACCAACCCGAATGACATGTTGCTGTGTCATTGCATTTCGGATGATGCTGTTTTCTTCTGTGAACAAATTATCACTACTGCGCAATCGCATGGTTGAATAATCAACATATTCATAGTCAATGTTAATCATGCCAATGCTGCCAAAAACAAGGCCAAGGCTTCCTATTGCCTTCATTGGTGTTTCAAGTTCGTAGTCGAACCGCCCTTCGGGCGACCGGGCAAAGTCGGTATAGTCATCAAAATTCATATTTGAGCGCATGGATGCCCGGTATTTGTCGCGGAGCTCATAAAACGTAGGTATGTGGAAGGCTGCACCCAGGCGAACAACGTCTGATGCACGAAAAATGGCTCCCATTTTAAAGTTGAAGCCTGTTCCTGATGTTTCAAAGGAGTCGATGTATGTTAGCTGATTGAAGTCGTCGCTCAGGCCTTCGGTATCTGTTTCCCTGAAAATGTTTTCCTCCTTATACCTGACGGAGGGAAAGCCGAAAGTTGCTCCAAGGTAAAGCTTGTCGTTGTAGTTTGCTCCGAGTGATAGCACAAATTCTCTTATTGACCCGGATGCATTGGTTTCCCGGTGCTGGCTAACCATCCCCTCCGGCATGTCCACAAAGAAGCCGGTGTCTTCGTCTTTACCCAATAGCCAGGTATCCCATGCAAGCCCGGTTGAAAAATCATCCAGCTGGCTCAGGCTTCCTTGTCTGATAGCCTCTTCGAGGAAACTTGTCATCAGTGAATTGTTCGGGTTGAATCCCCTTGCAATCCATCTTTCATTAAAGCTATTATGTCGGTTGATTCCAAGTCCGATGTTGACAAACTGCCAACCTCCGTTTTCATCAGATCCGCTGATTGGGAAAGTGATTACTGCGCCGAAGTTTCCCAGGTTAAAATCATATTTTGTGTCCTCTTCGGGTGTGTTGAAATAGGAGGTTTCTATCCGACTGAAGTTTAAGGCCGGTGTGATCGTGATTTCGGAGCTTCTGTAAACTGCAATTCCTGCAGGATTGATGCCAAGTGAGGAGAAATCTCCACCCAGGGCGCCAAATGATCCTCCCATGGCAGAAAACCTGGCTGTTCCTCCGTACGTTAGCTGCGAATACCTCAGGGCATCTGTTTCACTTTGTGAGAAACCCATTGAGGCGGTCATCAAAATCAATATTGTTGCCAGTGTGAACTTTTTCATTTTTAAGATATTTCAGTTAAATGGGTTTGAACAAAAAACCCCCCGGCGAAAACCGGTATAAGGTGCCGGGAGGTTGGATTTATTATTGGGTTACTTGTGCACTTGTGGGCTTATCGGTTTCTTCCGCCACTTGACGAGGATGACCGTGAGGAACTACCGGTGCTGCTTCTTGCAGGTGTGCTGCTTCTTGGTGGAGTGCTTCTTGCCGGGCTCGTAGTACTTCTTGAAGGTGAGGTACTTCTCGACGGGCTTGCAGAGCTTCTTGGTGGAGTGCTTCTTGCCGGGCTCGTAGTACTTCTTGAAGGTGAGGTACTTCTCGACGGACTTGTAGTTGTTCTCGAGGGTTGCTGCCTCGGCGGGCTGTAGCTCGGTTGTCCCCTTTGTGTCCTTGAAGGCTGTGTGCCGGGCCTTTGTGTCGGCTGTGCAGGTCTGGCCTGATCACCTGACGGCCTTGTTTGGCTTGCAGGTGCCGCTGTTCCTGACGGTCTGGCTCTTTGCGGCGTACTTGGCTGCTGATAACTGGGAGTCGTATAGGTACGCGGCATGGTATAGTTTGCACTTCTTCCTTCGGTTTGCCTTTGCGGACTTACCTGCTGCGGACGGGTATATCTTTGGGGTTCAGCCCTATCTGTCTGTCTGGCAGCAGAAGGAGCGGTATACCGGGAAGCTGTTGCCGACTCTTGTTCCTTTGCATGCTCACGAACTCTTTGATAGGCCTGCTCAGATGTAGTCAGACCTGACGTTCCTTCTGTTTTGGCTGAAGCGATGTCATTCGCAGACTCTCTTCGTGTGCTTGTTTGTGCAGAAACCGGGGGGTCGGTTTGACTTTCAGCAAGGATTACCCGATTGCCTTGATCGTTAACAGTGGTTCTGGCTTCAAAGCGCTCAGCAAAGCTTGTCTGTCCATCAGCGGCAGAGGTATGGCGTCCATGGGTTGAACGATCAACAGTACCACCCATGGAACCTCGCGGTCCGTAATGGTAATTGCTTCCATCAAAGCTGTTATAGTTGTAGCCGTAGTAATTCCAGTGAGGATAGCGGTTATAATACCCGCCGTAAAAGCCGGCATAATAACCTGCCCAGTAAGATCCTCTCCAACCATAGTATCCGAAAGGGTAGAATGGATGGAAGGAGCTGCCCCAGAAATATGGACTCATGTGCCAGCCGCCCAACCAGGGTGAGTGGAAATGCCAGTAGCCGGGATAGTAATAGTAGTATGGCAAGGCAGCAAATCCCATGTATATGCTTACACCATAATACCGGGGATGGTAGTTATAAAAATACATGTTTGTGAAGAATGGGTCATAGTAGTTGAAGCTGACATATGGCCTGTGAAAGCGCCTGATCCTGCTGGCGTAAGCATAATCATAATAATCGTCGTAGTAAAAGTTATTGATGATCACGTTACCATCCTCATCATAATAATATTCACCATTGTTGGTGTCTTGACCATATGCTGTTTCTTCATAAACAACTCCCTGATCAGAAGCTGCCCTGTCGTATGTTTCTGCTTCATCAACAACATCAACCACCTGCCCACCGTCAATGCTCTGAGCCGGTTGCGATCCTCCTCTGACAGTATTCGGAGAATAATAGATGTCGTCATCTGTTGTGGTACGGTATGTTGAAGAGCATGCCGTAACTGCAAGCATGAGCAGTATTCCGGTTATTTTAAGCAGTGTTTTCATGACAATACCTCCCTGTTTGGTTTAATGTGTTGTTACAAAGTTAATCATTTATCTCCGACTTTTTCTTAAATTTGCCCGTTCATTTCCTATATACTTAGACACAAATATTATACCAAAAAGCTATATGGCTAAAGATTTTTCGACACGGGCAGAGAATTACTCCAAGTGGTACAACGATATTGTTCAACGTGCTGAGCTTGCAGAAAACTCAGCAGTTAGAGGCTGCATGGTTATCAAACCTTATGGCTATGCCATTTGGGAAAAGATGCAGGCTGCGTTGGACAAGATGTTCAAGGACACCGGGCATTCCAATGCATATTTCCCATTGTTCATTCCAAAATCATTCTTCAGCAGAGAGGCAAGTCATGTTGAAGGGTTTGCCAAAGAGTGTGCCATTGTTACACATTACCGACTGAAAAATGATCCGGATGGGAAAGGTGTTGTGGTTGATGAAGACGCCAAACTGGAAGAAGAACTCATCATAAGACCCACGTCTGAGACCATCATCTGGGATACTTACCGCAACTGGATCCAGTCTTACCGCGACCTGCCCATTCTGGTCAACCAGTGGGCCAATGTGGTGCGCTGGGAGATGCGGACCCGAATGTTTTTGCGCACTGCAGAGTTTCTCTGGCAAGAGGGGCATACTGCCCACGCCACGGAACAGGAAGCCCTGGAGGAAACCTATCAAATGCTTGATGTGTATGCCGACTTCGCAGAAAACTTCATGGCAATACCGGTATTGAAAGGGATCAAATCGGAGAATGAACGTTTTGCAGGTGCCATTGAAACATTTTGCATTGAAGCATTAATGCAGGATGGAAAAGCTCTCCAGGCAGGCACATCGCACTTTTTGGGACAGAATTTTGCAAAGGCATTTGATGTGAAGTTTGCAAGCAAAGAGGGTAAGCTGGAGTACGTGTGGGCCACATCATGGGGGGTGTCAACCCGTTTGGTGGGTGCCCTGATCATGGCACACTCCGACGATAACGGCCTGGTATTACCCCCGAAGCTGGCACCCATCCAAACAGTGATCATACCGATCTATAAAACTGAAGACCAACGAAAGGTCGTTTTTGAGAAAGCTTCTGAAATAAAAAACCTGCTTGAAAAAATCGGAATACGGGTAAAATTTGACGACAGAGACACCTATAAGCCTGGCTGGAAGTTCAATGAATATGAGTTCAAAGGAGTGCCGGTACGAATAGCAATAGGCCCAAGAGATGTTGAGAATGGCACCGTGGAGATTGCACGCCGCGACCTCCTGAAAAAAGAAATTGTTGCCACAGATCAACTTGTTCAGAGGATTCCTGAACTCCTTGATGACATTCAGCACACACTATTTCAGCGTGCTTTAACGTTCAGAGAAGAGAATACCCGAAAAGCCGATAACTGGGAAGAGTTTTTGCAGATCCTTGATGAAAAAGGGGGATTTATTCTGGCTCATTGGGACGGTACAGCAGAAACAGAGCAAAAAATTAAAGAAGAGACTAAAGCCACCATACGCTGCATTCCACTGGGGGATAACAAAGAGCCTGGAAAATGTGTTTATACAGGTAACCCTTCAGCAAGCCGTGTTGTGTTCGCCCGGGCCTATTAAATAGCATATCCGCCAGATGATTAAAAAACAGATTCTCATAAAAACTTCTCGACCACTGATCGGCTTGATGCTTCTGACATTTTTTGTCAGCCTGTCTGTTTCTGCCGATGCAGGAGGATTTCCGCATCAGTACAGGTCCGGTCTGATCCATATGCCAGATACACTCACGGCAGATACACTATTGATTGACCCGCTGGCGGCAGATACCCTTTTTGATGTGGAACCGGAAGAACTGCATCCGTTGCAATGGGATTATGTGAAACAAGATCATAAAATTGAGTATCTGCTTCATCTGCATCGTAATGCAATGAATGATCAGAGAGGGATACCGGGATACAGGGTGCATCTCTACATGGACAGCGGCAACCGCGCACGCCTGAACACACAACACGAACAGGCCGATTTTGAAGAATTGTACCCGGAACAAAGGTCATACATTGTCTATGAAGAACCCTACTTCAAACTGCGCGCGGGCGATTTTCGAACCAGGCTTGATGCACGCCGTTTTCTTGAAAAAATCCGGAGAAACTATCCGGCAGCCTATATTGTCGTTGACAGGATCAACTACCCGGAAATGGATTAATTCTTGTCGATCGCGTTGAGATCTTCGAAAGCTTGCTTTAATCTGTCGCGCATGCTTTCTTCACCTTTTCTTAACCAAGCCCTTGGATCGTAATATTTTTTGTTTGGCTTTTCATCCCCATCCGGGTTACCGATTTGCCCTTGCAGATAGCCTTCATTTTTCAGGTAAAAATTCCGGACTCCGTTCCAGTATGCCCATTGCGTGTCGGTGTCGATGTTCATCTTGATCACACCATATGATATCGCTTCACGGATCTCTTCACGGCTTGATCCGCTGCCCCCATGAAAGACAAAGTTGACCGGGTTGGTAGCGGTTCCAAAGAGCTTCTGGATGTGGTTCTGGGAGTTTTTCAGTATGATGGGTTCAAGCCTCACATTACCGGGCTTGTATACACCGTGTACATTACCGAAGGCTGCGGCAATCGTGAAATTGTCCGATACTTCGGAAAGACTTTTGTACATATCTGCTACCTCTTCCGGTTGGGTGTAAAGCTTTGAACTGTCAATACCCGTGTTGTCTACACCATCCTCTTCTCCTCCGGTAACACCCAGTTCAACCTCCAGGCCGATCCCCATTTTGTGCATCCGCTCCAGATAGCTGCGGCTGATGCTGATGTTATCCTCCAGGGTTTCTTCGGAAAGATCAAGCATGTGAGAACTGAACAATGGTTTGCCCGTTTTGTCAAAATGCGCTTCGTTGGCATCAAGAAGTCCGTCAATCCATGGCAGAAGTTTTTTTGCTGCATGATCGGTATGCATCACAACCCGCACTCCGTATGCTTTTGCCATCATATGCACATGATGGGCCCCTGAAACGGCTCCGGTAATGGCCGCACGCTGATCTTCGTTGGAAAGGGACTTGCCGGCATAAAAATGGGCACCTCCGTTGGAAAATTGAATGATAACCGGAGAATTTGCATCCCTGGCTGTTTCAAGAACTGCATTTATAGAGTTAGACCCCACCACGTTTACGGCAGGAAGGGCAAATTGGTGCTCCCTGGCAATGCGGTAGAGCTCCTTAAGATCATCACCTGATAAAACACCCGGTTCAATATGCTTCAATAGTTTATCGGTCATTTTGATTGCTTTTTAATGTTTATAATATGAATCCGATTTCAAAGTTATGAAATAAAAATATATTTTTGCCTTTTATGTTTGGCAGGCATAATCCATTATGCTGGCCATCGTTTCATTAACCTTTAAATTTCGTTTGTACTTTGAAGATCGTTGTAAACACCCGGTTGTTGTTGCCAGGGAAGCTTGAAGGGATAGGATGGTTTACCTATCACACATTCAAGAGGATTGTTCAAAGCCATCCGGAAGTTACCTTTTATTTTGTATTCGACCGTCCTTTCAGTAAGGAGTTTTTGTTCGGTGAAAATGTGAAACCTGTGGTGCTGTTTCCACAGGCGCGCCACCCCTTTTTGTTTTATCTCTTTTTTGAATTTTCCCTTACACGTTTCCTGAATAAAACACAGCCTGACCTGTATGTTTCCCCGGATGGCTTTCTGTCACAAAGATACAATGGCTTGCAACTGCCCGTTTTTCATGATCTTAACTTCATTCACCACCCAGACTATTTGCCCTATCTAACAGCAAAGTATTACAACCATTTTTTTCCGAAATACGCAAAAAAAGCAAAACGGATTGTTACCGTTTCAGAATATTCAAAAAGAGACATTGCCAAAACTTTCGGATATCCAGAAGGCCATATCGATGTAGTATATAACGGTGTGCATGAAGCTTTCAGACCGGTGGATGCCGGGATTGCTGAAGATGTCAGACGCCATTTTGCTCAAGGGTCTCCCTACTTTGTTTACATTGGGGCTTTGCACAAGCGAAAAAACATTGACAACATGCTCCGGGCCTTCGATCGCTTTAAGGACGCTGACTCGTTAGGGCATAAATTGTTGATCGTCGGTGCCCCAATGTTCGGTTCAGCCGAACTGCGCAAGGTTTTTCAATCCATGCGTCATCAGAAAGATGTTCTTTTTGTGGGTCGCCAATACAATGAAGACCTCAGAAAAATCGTTGCTGCATCGAAAGCTTTATTGCTGGTTTCCCATTTTGAAGGGTTTGGAATTCCGATCATTGAAGCGATGCAATGTGATGTGCCTGTTATTACATCCAACCGCACAAGCATGCCAGAGGTAGCAGGAGATGCCGCTTTGCTTGTTGATCCATCGTCGGTTGAGCAGATTGTTGGTGCAATCACCCAAATGGCCAACGACAGTAAACTGCGGGCAAGACTGATCGAAAACGGTCGCAACCAGCGCGAAAATTTTTCATGGGATAAAACCGCAGAACGCATGTGGTCAAGCATTGAAAAATGTCTTAAATAAGCTCCGCAAAGGATCTGTCAAGTAACTAAAATACACGAAAACAAAGAAAAATGAAAAACATCCAAAGACACCGGGTATTTAATCTGCTGCAGGAAAGCAGCAGCCATCTAATTGGAAAGGAAGTGAATGTAAAAGGCTGGGTGCGTACACGCCGCGGTAACAAAAATGTTGCTTTCATTGCGTTGAACGATGGTTCGGTGATTCATAGCATTCAGGTTGTTGTTGAGGTACAGGGCTTCGGCAATGATGAACTTCTTCGTCAGATCACAACAGGAGCCTGCATTTCTGTGAATGGCACACTGGTTGAATCACTGGGGAAAGGACAACGGGTAGAGATACATGCCGGTGAAATATTTGTTTACGGCAGCGCCGATCCCGAAAAATATCCTTTGCAAAAGAAAGGTCACACACTGGAGTTTCTGAGAGAGATCGCCCACCTCAGACCAAGAACAAACACATTTGGAGCCGTCTTCCGCCTTAGACATGCCCTGTCGTTTGCAATACACAAGTATTTTAACGACAACGGGTTCTACTACCTCCACACACCCATCATCACCGGCTCCGATGCGGAAGGGGCAGGCGCCATGTTTCGAGTAACAACCCTTGACATGAAAGATGTGCCGCGCAAAAAGGATGGCGGCGTGGATTACAGCCAAGACTTTTTTGGAAAGGAAACAAACCTGACGGTTTCCGGACAACTTGAAGGGGAACTTGGGGCGCTGGCATTGTCTAATGTTTATACATTTGGACCTACATTCAGGGCCGAAAACTCCAATACTTCACGCCACCTTGCCGAGTTCTGGATGATCGAGCCGGAAATGGCGTTCTATGATATTCATGACAACATGGATCTGGCTGAAGACTTTCTTAAGTATCTGGTCACCTATATTCTTGAAAATTGTAATGATGATCTGGAATTTCTGCAGAAGCAATATGACCATGGACTGATCGAAAGACTGCAACATGTTACGCAGCATACATTTCAGCGCATGAGTTATACGGAAGCGATAGAGATCCTTGAAAAATCGGGCAAGAAATTTGAATATCCGGTAAAGTGGGGTGTAGATCTGCAGTCTGAGCATGAACGTTATCTTGTTGAGCAGCATTTCAAAAAACCTGTGATCCTGACCGATTACCCAAAAGAGATCAAAGCATTCTATATGAAACAGAATGATGATGGCAAAACCGTTCGTGCCCTGGATGTGCTGTTTCCGAAAATTGGTGAAATCATTGGTGGTTCGCAGCGTGAGGAGGATTATGATAAGCTGCATAAACGCATTGAAGAAATGGGAATCCATCAGGAAGATGTTTGGTGGTATCTCGAAACCCGAAAGTTTGGAACAGCACCGCATAGCGGTTTTGGCCTGGGTTTCGAAAGGCTCATGCTTTTTGTTAGTGGGATGGGCAACATTCGCGATGTGATACCTTTTCCCAGAACGCCGCAAAATGCAGAATTTTAATTGGGGATTATTGATCCATTTTTAGTATTTTTGATGTAAAGCGTAAGAATAAATAATTTACTAATCCGATGTTAAAGCAAAGGTTGCAGCAAAAGTTGATGCAGAAGCTTTCCCCGCAGCAGATTCAGCTGATGAAACTGTTACAGGTGCCAACCTTATTGCTTGATCAGCGTATTAAACAGGAAATTGAGGAAAACCCCGCGCTCGAGGAAGGAGATGACTTTCAGGATGAAATGGAACAGCACGAACAGGATGAGTATGAAAGCTCCATGGAAACCGGCGATGAGTATGATGATGAGGGGGCGAACGGAGAGGATGAATTTGATTACAGCGACTACATTGACGACGAAGAGATCCCTGAGTATAGGCTGAATGCCAATAACACCTCCGCCGATGAAGAAACCCGTGAAGTTCCTTATGTCGCAGGAGCAACGGCGCAAGAGGTGCTGCTCACACAGCTGGGGTTGAAAAAACTGTCAGAACGGGAAGAACTAATCGCGCGCCACATCATCGGAAACATTGATGAGTCGGGTTACCTTCAACGCGATATCCACTCACTCATTGACGACCTCGCATTCAACCAGAACATCAAGTCAAATTTCGCGGAAGTGCTGGATCTGTTGCGCCTGATCCAGGAGTTTGACCCACCCGGGATCGGTGCCCGCGACCTGCAGGAGTGTCTGCTCATCCAAATACGCCGGAAACAGCCAAAAACAAGAGCTGTTCTGCATGCAACGGTGATGCTTGAGAAAAACTTCAACGACTTTACAAAAAAGCACTTTGATAAGATTCGTAAGAAACACAACATGACGCAACAGGAGCTTAAAGAAGCCGTTGATGAAGTGCTGAAGCTGAATCCCAAACCGGGCAACTCGTTGCAAGACTCCGGTAAAGCGGCTGAATATGTCGTACCTGATTTTATTCTCGTCCACAATGATGGAGAGATGGAACTTTCCCTGAACAGCTCCAATGCTCCCGATCTGCGGATCAATAAAACCTATTCGGAGATGTTCCAGGCAATGGCGGACTCCAAAGGAAAGGCAGACAAACGGCAAAAAGAGGCCTTGTTTTTTGTAAAACAGAAGATAGACAGCGCAAAATGGTTCATCGATGCCATCAAACAACGCCAACACACCCTGATTATCACCATGCAGGCCATTCTGGACTTCCAGAGGGAGTATTTTCTTACCGGAGATGAAACAAAACTCCGGCCCATGATCCTGAAGGATATCGCCGACATGGTACAACTGGACATTTCTACCATTTCACGGGTCGCTAACAGCAAATACATCCAAACACCGTTTGGCACTTTCCTGTTAAAGGAATTTTTCTCCGAGTCAATGC
>SKTA01000023.1 GCA_007122745.1 Bacteroidales bacterium | reverse complement strand
AATTATTCAGCAAAGTTAATACTTTTTTTGCATATTCCTCATATTTCTCGCTGATTGGCAAAATGATAGCCTGATCGGGCGCAAGCCAGAGGGGGAACCTCCCGGCATAATGCTCAATCATCACCGCAACAAAACGTTCCATGCTGCCAAAAGGGGCCCTGTGGATCATAACCGGACGGTGTTTCTGGTTGTCGCTGCCAATGTATTCAAGCTCAAAACGTTCCGGCAGGTTGTAATCTACTTGTATGGTTCCTAATTGCCACTTTCTGCCCAGTGCATCTTTTACCATAAAGTCCAGTTTCGGACCATAAAAGGCAGCCTCTCCGGTAACAATCTCCGCCTTCAACCCCTTTTCCCCGGTGGCTTCAATGATCGCCTTCTCCGCTTTTTCCCAGTTTGCTTCCGTCCCGATGTATTTTTCCATGCTATCAGGGTCACGAAGCGATATCTGGACGCTGTAGTCGGTAAAATCCAGCGCCTTGAAAATGAGCAGCACGATATCGATAACCGCAATGAACTCTTCTTTCACCTGGTCGGGACGACAGAAAATGTGTGCATCATCTTGTGTAAAACCGCGAACACGTGTCAAACCGTGTAATTCACCACTCTGTTCGTAACGGTATACGGTCCCGAATTCCGCAAGCCTCACGGGGAGGTCTTTGTATGAGTATTGTTTTGTTTTGAATATCTCACAGTGGTGCGGACAGTTCATCGGCTTCAGAAAAAATTCCTCCCCCTCTGATGGGGTGGTGATGGGCTGAAATGAATCCTCACCGTACTTGTCGTAATGACCCGATGTTACGTATAGATTCTTATTGCCAATATGTGGAGAAATAACCGGCTTATATCCAGCTTCTCGCTGAACCTTTTTCAAGAAGCTTTCAAGGTTTTCACGCAACTCAGCACCTTTGGGCAGCCATAACGGCAAACCCTGTCCAACTTTTGCAGAAAAGGCGAACAGTTCGAGCTCTTTCCCGATCTTCCGGTGATCCCGTTTTTTTGCTTCCTCAAGCATTTCGAGATACGCGTTCAGCAACTTTTGCTTTGGAAATGTAATGCCATAAACACGGGTCAGCTGCTTCCTGCTTTCATCGCCACGCCAATAGGCACCCGCTGTATTCAGGAGCTTCACCGCCTTGATCGGGGAGGTGTCGATCAGGTGTGGGCCACGACATAAGTCTGTGAAATTCCCCGACTGATAGAAGCTAATTGTTCCATCTTCAAGGTCGTTGATCAGGTCAACCTTGTATTCATCTCCCTTTTTGGTGTAAAAGTCAAGGGCTTCCTGCTTGGGGATCTCGGTGCGCTTGTACTCCTCCTTGCTTCGCGCGATCTCAAGCATCTTTTTTTCAATTTTTGGAAAATCGTGAGAGGAAATGTTGTGTTCTCCGAGGTCAATATCGTAATAAAAACCGTTTTCTACATCGGGTCCGATACCAAACTTCGTACCGGGATAAAGCTCCTCAATGGCAGCTGCCATCAAATGCGCCGACGAGTGCCACATCGTGGCGCGACCCTCCTTGTCATCCCAGGTGTTCAGTTTGATCCGTGCATCCTCCGTTATGGGCCTTTCGAGGTCTATGGTCTCCCCATTCACAGTAATGGAGAGGACGTTTCTTGCAAGTCCTTCCGAAATGCTCTTTGCGATCTCAAGCCCGGTTACACCGGGTTCATATTCCCTTACCGATTGATCAGGCAGCGTTATTTTAATCATTGTGAGTCTCTTTTTCAGCCTGCAAAGATAAAAAAAATGTTTAGTTGTTTAGTTGTTTAGTTGTTTAACTCCCCTGAACAATTCTCTTAATCAACCTGAGCCGGTGGCTGTACCTTTTAAGCTCTGCATTGAAGATGCCTTGCTGATCGATGGGGTCGATGCGCACTTTTCCATATGCGTGAATCACCTGTCTGTCGTTTAACAATATGCCCACATGGGTAATCACCCCTTCATCATTGTCAAAGAAAACAAGATCACCAGGAAGTGTCTCCTGGAGCAAATGTACCTGATCCCCTTCATCTGCCTGCATCGCTGCATCTCTCTTTATTTGAATGCCTGCCATTTTAAAAATAAGCTGTACGAAACCGGAACAGTCGAAGCCAAGGGCGGAGCGGCCACCCCAGATGTAAGGAACCGACACAAAACCTTTTGCAAAGTCAGGAATCGCTGCTTTGTTCATTGAATCTGCATCGATCATCGCGTCAGGAAAAAGAAATCGCCTTCCGGCTACTGACATCGATCTGTCGTCGTGCAGATATATACTGCTACCACCACTGACCATTAATGGCTGCCCGGGTACCTGGCCTGATTGCTGACCGGATTTTTCCTCTGTGGCAAATGAAAGTGGTGGTTTGCTTATCAATCGTTTTTTCTTCATGATCTGCTCAAAACCTTCAACCGGAAGCGAAGTGAGCTGAGTCCGATGGATCCATCCGGGATACTGGTCGTCCAGTGTTTCCGTCAGATACCATTCATCTTTTTCATCAATGATCTGTACACACTCCCCAAAAAGGATCTGGTTTACCATTTCGCTTCTGTGGTTGGACTCTCTGCGAAGCGGTGCTAAGGTGATCAGACAAATTCCAAAATTCATTGCATGCCGTTTTTGATTGAACCATAAAAGTAGCGATTTTTGATAAACCATTAAGCCGCATTAACGTTTCAGTTAAAAAATTATGTAAATTCGTACCTCTTAAAAAGACAAAAAGTGATGGGCAGGATTATCGGTTGGTTTCAGAAACATTTTTCCAACATTACCAAGGCAGTGGTGATGTTGATCAGCATATTCCTTTTGGTACAGCTGTTCCCGCGCCAACCAGGCTTTGACTATGAATATCAGCAGGCAAGACCGTGGTTGTATGAGGACCTGATCGCACCTTTCAGTTTTGCCATTCTTAAAAGTGACGATCAGCTTTCGGAGGAGCGGCAGGCTGTAAGAGAGGCTTTTTTGCCATTCTTCAGCCGGAGACCGGAAGTGACTGGTCAGATGCTGGAGGCTTTTGAAGCATCCTTTGATCTGGAATGGGAGGAAAAATATTCAGGGAGAGGGCAGCGTGCCTTAAAGGAAAGAACCCGTGATGCCGGCGTGAACATCCTCTTGCATTTATACGACAGGGGGATCATTTTCTTTGAAGAGGATTTATTGGGTAAGGCGCCATCTTACAGGATCCGCGTTGTTGAAGAGAACGTGGCACGAAGTAAGCCGCTAAGCGAGCTTTATACCATTCAGCAGGCCTATGTCTATGTGATGGCTGCACTGGAAGGTCTTGAAAATACGGTAGATGGGGAGTTATTAAGGCCTTTGCTTGAAAGATCGTTGAATCACAATGTTTTTTATAACGAAGAACTGTCGGAAAGAACGCTTGAGGCAGAACTTGCCGAAATTCCCTTAAGCCGGGGGATGGTGCAGGAGGGGGAAAAGATTGTTTCCAAGGGTGAACTCATCAGCGCCAGAACCTATCAGATACTTGAATCATTCAAAACAGAATACCAGCTTCAGGTTGGTGATTCGGCAATGCTGGCCTGGCTCTATTTCGGGCAGGTGATCCTCGTGAGCATCTCGATGCTGGTTCTCATGCTTTTTCTCTATTTTTTCCGCCATGACGTGTTTTCCGATAACCGCCGGATATTGCTGATCCTTATCTCAGTTTTGTTAATGGTCTTTCTCACGAGTCTGATCATCCGCAACAATGTTGACTATCTGTACCTGGTTCCGGTTTGCATCGTACCAATAATCATACGTGCTTTTTTCGACAATCGCCTGGCATTGTATATCCATATCATCACAATCATATTGATTGGATTCCTGATCCCACGCAGTTTTGAGTTTGTCTTTTTGCAGTTTCTTGCCGGTATCATT
>SKTA01000060.1 GCA_007122745.1 Bacteroidales bacterium | reverse complement strand
TTCAGCCCCCTCCCTGGCCTCCTGGCGAGCCAGCCTTCTTTGTTCAATGCGCGCCTCGCGCATGCCCGGGTAGTGATATTGCTGTATGTAGGAAAAGACAACAAGCGACAAAACCAATGCCGCCATGTATGCACCGGCCTGAATTAAGTATTTCTTTTCCTTTCTTCGCAGGAAGTGTATCAGCGTATAAGCCAAAAATGCAACCGATAGCAGGATGAGACCAAGATAAAAGGTTCGTGTGGCCATAAAGAAGGTGGCCAGCATTCCAAAAAACAGGGCAACCCATCCAAGGTACTTTTGCCAGCCCTTGTCAAACATCAGCATCGACAAAGCAAAGGGCAGCTTCACGTAAATGGAGGAAGCCAGGATGTTCTTGTTGGAATAAACCGTTTTTATGTCCGATATTCTTTCAATTTCTCCCTGGATGAATTTTCCGATGTAATAATATACCGACACGCTATCGAAGATCAGCAGCAGCGTCATCACAAAAAGGATCATCTTAAACAACCGGATATCCCGCATCAGCAAAACCGATAAAATGAAGACTGCAGAGAACACAGAAAATATCTTGGCAAAGTTCAGAACCGATTCAATGATGTTGATGGCCTGGGTAAACGACAACAGGGTAACGATCAGGAAGCCGGTGTAAACCATTCCCACGTTCGTGTTAAAAAACTTCAGCAACGTTCCGGGCTCCTGACGGATGCTCTGGTTAAAGAGCAGATAGAGAAACGACACAAGATTCAACATCGACAACGTCATGAACTTCGTAGAGTTCGTGTCCAGCGCCATCCAGTTGGGCGTAAAGGTGACAATAAAGATGTAGGCCAGAACGATCAAGGCTGGTGGTATCTGTGAAGGCTCGATCAGCGGTTTTTGGGGTACTCTCTTATTGTGCCGCTTCCGTTTTTCATACCGCTGCGGCCGTTCATTCAACTCTTTTCTTGTTTTCGGTGCCTTTTTTCTGCCCATTTTCTGTCTGTTTTTCAGTTTTTTCTTAATCTCAATCCCGAATCGTAAATTCTCGGGACTTCGCTTACGCTCAGCCTCAATCTTAACTGACAAATATAAAACTTTTACAACTTTAATGCGCAACTTATGCCCGATTATTCATAAATTCGTCGTGTGAAACGGCTTTACAACAAACAAATTTGATGAGCGAGCTTCGTTTGTACATACCATGGTTTCTGAAAAACTGGTTAAAACGGTTGTATAACAACTACTCCAACCGGTTTGTTCCCCAGTGGCTGGTGTTGGTATTTGACCTTGTGATCATCTTTTTTACCTTTTATGTGGCCTTTGCCGTGCGGCTCAACTTTGAATTAGAGGGGCTGCGCCTGGAAAAGGAGACCCCGCAGGCCTTTTTCGTAACTTTGGTCTACGGACTCTCTTTCCTTGTTTTCCGATCCTATTCGGGCATTATTCGTCATACGGGACTGAATGATGCCTACCGGATTTTCCAGGCAACGGCAACGGCGTTTGTGGTAACCCTGCTTTTGGGGATGACCGCCCGGTTTTTGAATATGCAGACGCCGTGGACCACATCGTATGCTGTATACCTGATCCACTTTTTGCTGGCCTATTTCATCCTGATGGGTGCCCGCGTGGTGGTAAAAACCGTGTTTGCCCAGGTGATACGTTCACGGCGCGACAAAGGGCACCGGGTAATCATCTTTGGCGCCGGCGCCTCCGGCGTGCTGGCCAGGAACGCCCTGGTGAACGACCCCGGAACAATATATGACATGGTTGCTTTTACCGACGACAACCCCGGAAAGGTCAACAAGATGCTGGAGGGGGTGCCGGTAATGTTTCCCGACAATGTACTGAACGAAACCTTTGTGAAACGATCAGGTGCAGACCTGCTTATCATATCCATACAGAACCTTGATCCCGAAAGACGTGCAGAGGTAATTGAAAAGGCCCTGGAGCTTGATCTTGAGGTAAAGGTGGTGCCTCCGCTCGACCGCTGGGTACACGGCCAGCTGTCCTCCACGCAGCTCCAGAAGGTGCGGATTGAAGACCTGATGGAAAGGCAACGGATCACCCTCGACAGTGCCAACGTGGCCGCAGACCTTCGCGATAAGGTGGTGATGGTCACCGGAGCGGCAGGCTCCATCGGAGCGGAGATCGCAAAACAGGCGCTGACCTTCTGCCCCAAAACGATTATCCTGCTCGACCAGGCGGAGTCTGCCCTGTATGACCTGCAGTACGAAATCGAAAGTGACAACGCACTGAAGGATATTGCCCATCTGGCGCAATACATCGTGGCCAACATCAAGGATGGATACCGGATGCAGCAGATCTTCTCACAGCATCAGCCAAACATCGTGTACCACGCCGCTGCCTACAAACACGTGCCGCTGATGGAGTCCTTCCCTTATGAGGCTTTGCTGACCAACGTGCTGGGTACAAAAAATATCGCGGATCTGGCCATACAGCACAAAACCGAAAAGTTTGTGATGGTATCCACCGACAAAGCGGTAAACCCAACCAATGTAATGGGTGCGTCCAAAAGGATTGCCGAGATCTACACCCAGACCATGAGCAACGATCACACCCAGTTCATCACCACCCGCTTTGGCAATGTGTTAGACAGCAATGGCTCTGTAATTCCCCTTTTCCGTAAGCAAATCGAGCGTGGCGGTCCGGTTACGATCACCCACAAACAGATCACCCGCTTTTTCATGATGATCTCGGAGGCGTGCAACCTGGTGCTGGAAGCAGGTGCGATGGGCAAGGGGGGTGAAATCTTCCTGTTCGATATGGGGGAGCCGGTCCGGATCATCGACCTGGCAACGAAAATGATACGCCTGAGCGGCCTGGAACCCAACAAGGACATCCTGATCAGGGAAATCGGCCTGCGTCCCGGCGAAAAGCTTTATGAAGAGGTGCTCAATAATGAAGAAAACTCCCTCCCGACATACCATCCCAAAATCATGCTGGCCCGGGTACGCCCCAATGAGCAACAACAGGTGGAGCAACAACTTGATGCATTAAGAATCCTGATCTCCCGGGACGACGACTTCAAACTTGTAGCCAAAATGAAGGAAATGGTTCCCGAATACCGCAGCGAAAATTCGGTTTTCTGTCAGCTCGATAAATAAGAAATTATACAATTAACAATTCATCCAGTCATCAATTCAACCACTCACTCCCTCTCTTCCGGATCCTTAAGCCTGAACCACGTATGATGCTCGTTTTGCACCATTTCAATCAGTCCGGCAATCATCAGGTTGACAATGATGTCTTCCGCATCCTTTTTCGAAAGATCGGCAAGGAGATAATATTTTTTGAGTGTAATGGTGGGATTGTTGCTGAGCCAGCTAAGGAGCAGCTGCTCTTTCTCTGAATAATTGATAACGGCGCCTCGCGGACTTTTTATCCTTTTCCAGTATTTAATCAGGATGCCATCGGCAAGGATGTTCTGGTCACCAACGCGCACCCAGGCCATCCAGCGCCTGTCGTCGGTTTGGGCAAAAACCGGTTTGGATTGTGTCCGGGAAACGTCGATCTCCAGGACTTTCTTCCCATCCACGTTCCAGGAGCGAAAGGCAAAGTCGATCTCCGGCTTGCAGTACATCTGTGCTGCAGCTTCAATCATGTGATACTCCTCATCAGTCCGGATACCGGCAATTACGCCATTGTCCTTCACGCCGATGAGCAGCTTGCCCCCATCGGTGTTGGCAAAAGCCACCAGGGTACGCGCAATCTTCCGGCTGTCATTCACCTGAAACTTAAAATCCTGCCGCTGATGCTCCCCCTGCAGGATAAGGTTTTTTATGTAATTAGACATCGGTCTGAAATTTTTATCGGCAGAAAAACAATCGATAATTGACAATTGACAATCGGTCATCG
>SKTA01000152.1 GCA_007122745.1 Bacteroidales bacterium | reverse complement strand
TGCGGGGTCGAGAAATGAAATTTGCCATTGATTGCTACAATTATACGACCCCTGCGGGGTCGAGAAATGAAATTTGCCATTGATTGCTACAATTATACGACCCCTGCGGGGTCGAGAAATGAAATTTGCCATTGATTGCTACAATTATACGACCCCTGCGGGGTCGAATAATTGTAGCAATGTGCCAAGGTCCCCCTTTTTTACGACCCTGTAAGGGTCGAATTTGCAAATCTTCCTTCGAGCTTCGAGCCTTTTCCTTCCAGCTTCGAGCATTTTTTCACTTTTCGCTTTTCACTTTTTCAGCGCATCCCAACCCTGGGCGGCAAGTTTCACGAGTTGGCCGGAGCTGGTGAAGAGGTTTTCACCCTGGCCGGAATCGGTGATATGGCCAATGGGATGAATCTCCGCGACATCCTTGATCTTATCATAATCCTTCTGACTGATGGTAAAAAGCAGTTCATAATCCTCTCCCCCACTCAGGGCACAGGTTGTAGGGTCAATGTTAAACTCATGGGCCGTTTGTGCCATCCTCCGGTCAATGGGGATCTTTTCCTCATAAATCGTGGCGCCAACACCGGAGTTTTTACACAAATGAAGAATCTCTGAAGCCAGACCATCTGAAATATCGATCATGGAAGTGGGTTTTACCCCTGCTTTCCTGAGTATTTCAATGATATCCTTCCGTGCTTCCGGTTTAAGTTGCCGTTCAAGCACAAATTCATAGTCGTGAAGGCCGGGCTGCATGTCTGGGTTTGCCTTAAAGGTTTGTTTTTCCCTTTGCAACACGAGTAAACCGCAGTATGCAGCTCCCAGGTCGCCACTCACACAAAGAATGTCATTGTGTTTGGCACCACTGCGATATACAATGTCCTTTTTCTCCGCTTTTCCAATGGCGGTGATGCTTAACGTAAGGCCGGAGGGACAAGAGGTGGTATCGCCGCCCACAAGGTCCACCTGATACTTTTCGCAAGCCAGCAACATTCCGGCATACAGTTCTTCCAGGGCTTCCACAGAATATTTTGCCGACACGGCCAAACCTACAATCACCTGACCGGGCTGTCCGTTCATTGCATAGATATCAGACAGGTTAACGACCACCGATTTATAACCCAGGTGCCTTAATGGGGTATAAACCATGTCGAAATGCACACCTTCAACCAGGAGATCCTTCGTTATAATAGCACATTGCCCACCATGGTCAACCACTGCAGCATCATCACCTATCCCTTTGATTGTTTCAGGGTTTTTGACATTTATGCTTCCCGTGAGGCGGTCAATCAGCCCGAATTCTCCCAATGTTGATATTTCCGTAAGCTTTGGTTTGTTGTCAGATGTGGTCATCTGTATATAATTGTTTAGTTGTTTAGCTGTTTAGTTGTTGACTTGTTGATCGTTTGCTGTATTTTCACCGATTCCTTATGCAAAATTGTCAATAGTTGATCAATAAAGTCGGGATTCAGGCCCAGCGTAGTCCCTTTTTCCCTCCTGTCAGTTGAAATATCATTTTTTCTGTCAGGTTGAAGGATGCTGATTTTTTTTTTCTTCTTGATGATACCGATCTCTTCAACCAGCTGGAACCGTTCAACGAGTAGCTCGAGCAGTTCATTGTCTTTATCGTCGATAAGGGCACGCAATTCTGCAAGATATTTCTCCGGCTCATCCTTCTTTTCCGGTGTAAGTAATTGGTTTAAAAGTGTTTTCAACTCAGCTGGCGTGATTTGCTGCATGGGATCTGTAAGTGCGTGTTCCGGTTTATGGTGTGATTCGATCATCAGCCCATCCATCTTGAGGGCCATTGCTTTTTGTGCAATCTCTTTGATCCACCTGCGATCACCGGCGATATGGCTGGGGTCACAGATGACGGGGATTCCGGGCAGTTCCTTTTTCAATGTGAGTGGAATGTTCCACAGCGGTATGTTTCTGTACCTGCTTTTATGATAACCGTGAAAACCGCGATGGATGGCAATGATCTTATTACTTCCCGCCAGAAAGATCCTTTCGATACTGCCTACCCAAAGCTGCAGGTCGGGGCTGACGGGGTTTTTGATCATCATTGCGACGCCACTGCCTTTGATGGCCCGGGCAATTTCCGCTACCATAAATGGGTTAACACTGGTACGGGCACCGAGCCACAGAATGTCGACATCGTGTTTGAGGCATAATTCTGCATGCCGGGGTTGTGCTACCTCAACGGCAATTTTCAGTCCGGTTTCTTTTTTTATCTCTTGCAGCCAGGGTAGTGCTTCTGCTCCAACTCCCTCAAAGTGGCCCGGACGTGAACGTGGTTTCCACACTCCGGCACGCAAAACAGGGACCCGTTTGAGTTGTGCAAGCTCTTTCGCCGTGGTTTCCAGCTGATGTCTGTTCTCCACGCTACAGGGACCTGCAACGATCAAGAGGTTTCGGTACAGGGGCAGCCATGCGTCCAATGGGGTAAAAGGCAGCGGTTCCGATCTGGCCATGATTGCTGTTTTTTGCAAAGATAGCAAAGAAAGTCGGACGATGCCTGCCCTGTCCAGACCGTAATGGCTGAAAAGAGGGAGGCCCGATTGTTTTGCAACAATCCGGGCCTCTGTCTTCTTAGCTTCCTTTTAGAGAAAAGCCAACTTTTGTTCCTGTTCTTACCGTGGTGTAATATCAATGATCACGGTTCGGTTATGGAAACGTTGATCGGGCAGCTGATTCGGGTATGGCGCTTCTTCAGGCAATTCACCGAAACCATGTACCTCAAACTCTACGTTGTTAATGCCATAGCTTTTTAGCGCTGCCTCAATCACTGTTTTGGCTCTTTGGGCCCGTTGCAGAGACAGTGCCTTATTGTGATCGGCGTTCCCAATAATGTCGGTATGTCCGCGAATGACAACCTTTGCTTCATCAGAAACAAACGGAGCTACGTTTGTTATCAGATAATTCTCATATACAGGAGGAATGTTAAACATGTCTATGTCGAACAGAACGCTAAAGCGTGTCACATTCTCATGTTCCAATAAATCTAAACTCAGTTCCATGGTGCTTTCGCGGTAAAACTCCAAATCATCGCGCGACAGACCTTTCATAACAACCTGATAAACGCCCTCAGCCCCTTGCTCAAGCAGTTCATATGCGGACACTCGTTCGTGACTTGATGTAAACGGACCATATTCAAATTCCTCACCATTGGGATCAGTAAGCACAACATGCCATTCTTTCATATACCTTTCAGCATTTGAGAGGGTAAATGTGATATGATCCTTGTCAAGGTCTGTATCTGGCCAGGAGATCATTACCGGTTTAAGGGTGCCGGATTCTCTTCCTTTTTCTCTCATCAGCAATTCAGAACTTGCTGTCCAGATTTCGACCCTTCTGTCACTATCGAGTCTCAGGTCTACTTCTGTTTGCTGGTCATGTCTGAAGGATCGTGTTTGCGGCCAGTCGGAGCCTCTTGTTGTGATTCTCTGTGCATCAATTCCAATCACTGACACAAGATATTCCTTGACCGATTCAGCCTGCTGCAGGCCGACATTAACACCCTGGCCGGCAGATGACCCATTGAGTGTAATGGTGCTACCCGGGTTATTCCGCATACGGTCGCCTATAACATTCAAAATATTGTAATAGACAATCATCTGGTTATCTCTTTTGTTATCTCTACGGATATCAGGTCGATTGCTCATTTCTTCTGCGCTGAACCTTCCTGCTTCCGTATGGCTAAGTTTTGTATACCGGTCTGGGATATTGCTGTTTCCTTCAGCGAAGAATATATAGTTTCTTAATGGATAAATTTCGTGGCTGGTAACTGTTACCTCGGGTAATGGAGCAGTAGCAGTGAAAACGACGGGAGGTTCAGTGATTTCCGGTTCTTCCGGTTCAATTTCTTCAACCAGTGGATCCGGCTCCGGATCTGGTGCTGGCAATGG
>SKTA01000151.1 GCA_007122745.1 Bacteroidales bacterium | reverse complement strand
TTATTTCCGCAGATTGCCTGAAAACTCTTTCCTTTCTGTTTTCAATGGCATATTTAATCACATTGATCTAAAGGTGGGTAACTTTTATGCCGACTTTGGAGATGAATGGTATCGTCGCTCCATGAATGGTGATGTGCAGCGCAACCCGCTCATAGGAACACCTGTTGTGTCAACCATGGGAAATGAACCCGGGTTTGAAATCATACATAAACGCCCACGTTACGGTTTAATGGTTGGAGCGGGTACGGGAGCTCCTGAACAGGACATGAGAGACGACAGGGGTTACTCTTTCCGCACCAAGGCATGGGTATCTCCGATTGAAAACATGTATCTTTCAGGTTCTTTCTACACTGCCAATCATAATGAAGGAGTTGCACGTGGCACCAATCTTTTCCGGAGAGAAAGGCTTGGAGGCTCTTATGCAAATATTTGGAATCTTTACAATGATAATTCGGGAGACGGCGAAGGCCCGGGCCAGGTTCGCATAGGCGATGGAAAAGAACTGGATGCTTTTCAGTTTGACCTCACCTGGAGACTCACCAATTCAACGCATTTAAAGGCGCATTACGGACTGGCCAATGCCTCCGGACCTAATCCGGTGTACAATACCGATGTCGGAACTGAAGAGTGGGCTTACTATGGTGCCGACATTACACAATACATTCACTCCAGCATTTACCTTGCTGCCAGGTATTCAGAAGCCAATGCATCCAAATTTGGTGATGTAGCTGCAGGTTCAGTAAACAGGCTTCAGATTGGTGCAGGAGCATGGATTTCCGACAGGATCCTGATGAAACTGGAATATGTCAGCCAGACAGCTAAAGGCTGGGATGAAGGAACAGTAGGTGTAGCCAATTTTGTTGATGTGGGACGTGATCCAAAATTCAGCGGAATTATTTTTGAAGCATCATTCTCTTTGTAAAAACATAAGAGATCAAGCAAAGAGGGTTGCAGTGATAAAATGCGACCCTCTTTGTGTTATAGTCCGGTCAAAATTCAAGCCCATGTTTTTCTGCTTTTGTGCGAAAGGTTGACAAAGGAATGTTTAACAGCTTTGCCGCTTTGGTTTTATTTCCCCCGCTTCTCAAAATTGCAGCCTTAAGTAGTTTAATCTCGGTATTGTTTATAACCTGTTCAAGGTTCCACCCATCCACTGCTTCATGATCTGTATCATTAATAGTTGGCATCAGAAACTCTGCAGGAATGTCTGCGGCTGTGATACGGTCTCCCTTTGTGGTGAGGACCAGTCGCTCAACCAGGTTTCTCATCTCTCTCACATTGCCGGGCCAGGCATAGTTTTCAAGCACATTTAGTGCATCCGGGCCTACCTGTACAGGATTGCCTTGTGAAAAACCCTGAAGGAATCTTTTGACCAGGAGCTGTATGTCATCTTTCCTATCTCTGAGTGGCGGAATGTGAATTGGAATTACATTCAGCCGGTAGTAAAGGTCATCCCTGAACTTCCCCTGCCCTATCAGTTGCTTTAAATCATACTTGGTAGAAGCCACAACCCTAACATCAACCTTAACGGGAGTTGTGGTTCCGACAGCTTCCACTTCCTGCTCCTGCAATACCCTAAGCAATTTAACCTGCAGTTCCAGTGGCACATCGTCAATATCATCAAGGTAAATGGTGCCTTTATCTGCCATTTCAAACCGGCCCTTTCGCGATTTTTCAGCCCCGGTAAAGGCGCCCTTCTCATGGCCGAAAAGCTCGCTTTCAAATACCTCCCGGGCCAGAATGGCACAGCTGACTTTAACAAAAGGCTTTTTTGACCGGTTGCTGTTGTAGTGTATGATATTGGCCAGCATCTCCTTGCCGGTTCCTGTTTCACCGGTAATAAGTACTGAAGCATTGGAATGAGCCACTGATTTAATGGTGTCGAAAATCTTCAAAACAGCTTCGCTTTCCCCTGCAAAGCTACTAAAGTCAAACGGCTCACTTACCTGCGATTGCAAACGCTGGTTATCATTTTTTATATCACGCAACTCGGCAACTCGCTCTGTTAAATGCAGGATTTCCTCTTTCCGGAAAGGTTTGGCAAGGTAGTCGTATGCGCCCAGCTTAAGCGCTTTTATGGCTGTATCTACCGATGCAAATGCCGTCATGACTACAACAACAGTATCCGGTGAGAGTTGCTTTACCCTTTCCAGCAGCTCAAGACCATCAATGCCAGGCATGCGAATATCAGTTATCAACAGGTCAGGAATTTCCTCTCTGATCTTTTGCAGCACCCCTGAGGCCTCAGCAAACTCAAATACCTGGTAACCTGCATCTCTGAGTTCATCAGCCAGGCTTATTCGCAATATTCTTTCATCTTCAGCTAAAAAAACCTTCATGCCTTTTGTATTAATTTTACCGGCAAAACAATAGATACTGCTGCGCCTTGGTTGTTGTTGCTTATTAAATCCATTTCTCCCTCATGATCCCTGATAATATTCATACTTACCGAGAGCCCCAGGCCCGTTCCCTTACCAGGTGGTTTGGTTGTAAAGAAGGGGTCATAAACTTTGGTTATGATTTCAGAAGGGATGCCAATGCCATTATCAATAATGTGAATCCGGAACTTATTGTTTTGTTCCATTAACCCACAGCTTACCTGGATCTCACCCGTAAATTTATTGCTTTGCATTTTCTGCTCAGCAATCGCATCAATGCTATTAATGATCAGGTTAAGAAATACCTGTTCGAGTTGGTTTTTGTTACCCATTATCAATATATCGTGCGGGCAGGAATTGAGTGTAACATCAATTCCCTCTTCTTCCAGTCGGTGTTTTGCCAGCGACAAGGCATTTTCGAGAGCTTTCTTGGGGTCGATTTCACTTTTCTCGTAATCAGGTTGCCTTGCAAAATCCAGAAGGTTTTTCACAACCACCTCCATTTTCCTGGCTGCCTCTTCCATAAGCTCAAGGTACTTTTTAGCATCAGCTTTGTTGTCAGGATATTTTTTTATCCTTGAAATACAGTGCATTATGCCTGCTAAAGGATTATTCACTTCGTGGGCTACCCCTGATGCCAACGTACCAATTGAAGCCAGTTTTTCAGATTGTATCAGATTCTTCTGGGCACCTTCCAGTTCATCGTATGCTTTTTGCAACCGTTGCACCATCTCGTTGAATCGCGACACAAGGATATCAATTTCATCACCGGGTAACAGGTTCATTGCTTTTGCTACACGCCGGTGGTAGCGTGAAACATACAACGTTTTTTTCTCACGGATGGATTGCATGTCCAGGTTGTCGGCAATGTTACTGATTTCTTTAACCGGACTGGTAACCAGGTATGAGAAAATAAACGTGCCCACCAAGCTAATTGCCACCAAAAACAAAATCATACCCAGCAGGGTTTGAGTGGCCTGGTCCAGGGTTCTGTCAATGTTTTCTTCCGTTAAACCTACCCTCAAAAAGCCAATATTGCCATCAAGCAATGGAATAGAAATATCCCTGATCAGGTTTTCACTTCCTTTGAACTGCACATGAGCTGAGATGACTTCATTCCCAGCTTGTCTTTCATGAACATCCTGAAGCCCGGCAGGCACCGTACCAACGAAGGTATGTGCCATGATTTGACAATCAGGATCACAAACCAACACATATTCAATGCTTTCATCAGCAGCGCTTACCTCCTCAATCAAGACATTAAGGGAAACTATGTCATCATAAAGTATATAATTTATTGCGCGTTGAGAAATGATCTGCGACATAAAAACGCCTTTATGCTTTAACTCTTCTTCCAGTGAGGAGAAGATGATTCGGTGCACCAAAATTACGTTTATACTACCGAATAATACCACCACCAAAACCATCCCAATGGTGAACTTCCAGAATAGAGGTATTTTGAATTTCCCAGCTTGTTTCGTTTCTGATGCGGACATGGCTAAACTAATCGTTTTTCAGATTTAACAACATT
>SKTA01000155.1 GCA_007122745.1 Bacteroidales bacterium | reverse complement strand
ATTTTACCCGACAAGGCGATCGCTTCATTGAGCGGTTTACCCCTGTCGCGCTGCAGGTTGATATAATCAATCAAAACAATCCCATTCTTTACCACAATACCGATCAGCAGCACAGCACCCAGTCCGGCAATGATACTCAGGTTGGTATTGGTAATCAACAAAGCCAGAATCACCCCGGTAAAAGAGAATGGGATGGAGAACATGATCACAAACGGCATGATAAATGACTCAAACTGGGATGCCATCACCAGAAAAACCAGAATGATACTGATCAGCAGCAGCAATCCGAGATCCATGAAAGAGTCCATCATGTCTTCAAAGGCACCACCCACATTCACCATCACACCCGGGGGCACCTCAGTATCCTGTATCACATCATTAATTTCTGAAGCCAGATCACCCAAAGCAATCCCTGACGGAACCGCTGACACGGTAACCACACGCTCCCTGCCTTTCCTTTCGATGTTTGGCGGGTTCCAATACTCATCAACACGACCAACCTCCCCAAGCTTGATCTTCTGGCCCATCGGGTTGGTGAGTGTGATCGCCTCTATATCTGATATGGAACTTCTGAATTCTTCCCTGTACCGCACGATGATGTCATACTCATTTCCCTCTTCGCGCAGGTAAGATGCTGTCATCCCTGCCACCCTGTTGCGCAAGACCGTTGAAACCATCGCTGTGTTAAGGCCGTGTTCGGCAAGTTTTTTTCGGTCAAGCACAAGTTGCAGCTCAGGCCTGTCATCTTTTCGACTCACCTGAACGTTCTCGGCTCCGGGGATAGCGTCAATTTTTGCACGCAGCTCTTCTGCAAGCCCGCTGGTGACATCAAAATCGTATCCGAACACTTCAACATCAACCGTATTGTCGGTACCCATACCACCACCGCCACCGGTATTCACTGTAAACTCGACAATCTCCGGGATCAACTCAAACTGACGACGCATTTCGTCTGCAATCTCCCATACAGACCGATCCCGTTCATCTATGGCCGACAATCTCATCATCAAATTAATAATGTTAGATCCGGTATCCATGAAAGCTGACATACCCCCATCATCATCCGTTCCTGATGAGATGGCCAACATTTCTACCTCGGGATATCGCTCGTTGATCATGGCTTCAATCTGCCGTGAGCTCTTGATGGTTTCCTCCACGCGCAATCCCGTAGTCAGCTCAATGGAAGCGGAAATCCTTGACTCATCCGCTTCCGGGAAAAACTCCGTACTGACAAACCTGAGCAGGAAGAGCGATGCTCCAAAAACAACGAACGCCGTTATAAGTATCTTTTTTTTGTTTCTAAGTGCAACCCGCAAGGTTTGCTCATAGAAGGATTCAAGCCCGTTGAGAAGCGGTTCAACAATCCTTTCATGACTGATGCGGCGGGGAATGGCTCTCTTTTTCTCTATGTCAAAAAGCTTGGAGGCCAGCATGGGCGTCAGGGAAATGGCTGCAATTGTTGAAGTGATCACCGTGATGGTTACAATCCAGCCAAGCTGCTTAAACATCACCCCTGTCATGCCACCAACCAGCGTAAGTGGAAAAAACACCGATATGATTACCAGTGTGGTGATGATCACCGAAAGCCAGACCTCATTTGTGGCATAAATCGCCGCTTCACGCGGACTGGTGCCACGCTCCACATGTCGTGATATATTCTCCAGAACAACAATCGCATCATCAACCACCATCCCCAAAGCGATTGACAGAGAAGCCAGGGAAATAATATTCAGCGATCCACCTGTAATAAAAAGATAAATAAATGAAACAATCAACGAAATGGGAATGGTAAGCATCACAATAAACGTAGCCCGCCACTTTCCCAAAAAGAACAACACCACCAAAACGACAAAAATCATTGCATACATGATTGTCTGAGACAGGTTGCTGATGGCGTCACTGATAAAAGTGGAGGTATCAATGATCTCGCTGATCTCAATGTCGGGTGGCAAATCTTTTGCAAGCTCATCAATGGTTACTTTTACCTCACGGGCAATGCTCACGGTATTTGCGCCCGACTGTTTCATCACAAACATACGAACACCTCTTCTGCCGTCAATCCGTTCATCAAGGGTAATATCTTTCAGGTCATCCCTGACCTCGGCAACATCACTCAGAAATATGGCACTTCCCTGAAAGTGACCCACAACAAGGTCATTCAGCTCATAACTTTCCGCAAACTCTCCCTGCACCCGGAATTGATAATCCATCATACCCATTTTCACATTACCAGCGGGCATGTTCAGGTTTTCTGCGGTGATAGCATTACCGATCTGCTCAACAGTGAGGTTGTATGCTTCCATTTTCAAGGGGTCGGCTTCAACGTATACACGCCGGCGTGGTGTTCCGATCAGGCTCACTGAGCCAATTCCATCGATCCGGTTGAGCGGATTGATGATTCGTTCTTCCAGTATTCTATCCAACCCTGCATAACTTTCATCAGCGGTGATGGCATAAAACACGATGGGGATCATGCTCATATTGAACTTGAATATGGTCGGTCTGTTGACATCATCGGGCAAGGCGGCAAAAATCATGTCGATAGCGTCGCGCACATCATTGGAAGCTTCATTAAGGTCTGACTCCCATTCAAACTCGAGATTGATAACAGACAGGTTGTCGCTTGACGTGGATGTGATCTCTTTCAGGTTGTCAACGGTGTTGAAACTGTCTTCCAAAGGTCGTGTAACGTTTGTCTCCACATCGCTGGCACTGGCACCGGGCCACGTAGTCATCACAGAAACAAAGGGGGGGTCCAGCTCGGGAAAAAGATCGATCGGGATATGTCTGAGGGAATACAATCCCATCACAATCACGGCCGTAAAAACCATTAACGTGGTGATGGGTTTATTAACTGCGTTCTTATATATACTCATTGCAATACATTTTAACTTGTAACAATAATCCGATGTGTTGTTTAGTTTTCAACGCGAACGGAAACACCATCAAGGAGGCGTGCCTGCCCGGCAACGATCAGCCTGTCACCAGGCTTGATTTCATCAGATATGATCTCCACCATATCATCAAAACGATCACCGATCTCCACGTCCAGGCGCAGGGCTTTGCCATTTTCCTCCAAAAAAAGATAACGCTGATCTGAGCCCTGAAGCTTTAAGACAGCTATGGCAGGGACTACAAACACATCTACCTTGTCAAGGTCAAACCTTGCCCGGGCAAACATACCTGGGCGCAATCGCTCATCGGAATTATCTATATGAATTTCAACACGGAACGAACGGCTGGCCGGGTCGATGACCGGATACACCAAGTGTATTATACCTTCAAAGATTTCGCCGGGATACACATCCAACCTGATTTGTACATTCATCCCTTTAGCCACATATGGGAAAAAACGCTCCGAAACGTTAACCATCGCTTTCAGTTTGCCGGTTTCCACAAGCGAAAGGATTGCAGCCTTCCCCGATGGTGTGTTGGGGGCCCCTGAAAACATCTCACCCGCTTCAAAATACCGCTCGGAAACAACTCCTGAAAAAGGAGCCTGCAAAGAGGTGTTTTCCTCAAGAAAAGCCACATTGGATTTTGCCAGTTCATATTGGGTGCGGATCTGGTCATACTGTTGCTGTGAGATGCTTCCCACCTTACGCAAGGTATCTATTCTGCGGTAATCGGTCTCCACACTTTGCAGTTGCACGCGAGCCTGATGGAGCTGGGTTTCATCCATTCTGACAAGAAGCTGCCCTGCCCCTATCCTGTCGCCCACATCAACGTGGATCTTTTCAATGCGTCCGGGTGATGCCGAAGCAAGGTGTACCTCTCTGAAAGCTTCCAGGTGGGCTGTAAATACCGAACTCCTGGCAATTTCGGAGTATTCAAGTTCCATTACCCTGACTGCCTCTGCTCCCCTTTCCGCTTCAGCCAAATCCTCATTCGTGTCGCGTGACGAACAGGCT
>SKTA01000071.1 GCA_007122745.1 Bacteroidales bacterium | reverse complement strand
TGTCAGCTTTCTATATGGATGAAACGGAAATTACAAACAACCAGTATCGCCAGTTTGTTTTTTGGGTACGGGATTCAATAGCCAGAAAACTTCTTGCTCAGGAGGCCATGGCCATTCCTGAACTTGAAGATTACGGTATTCTGGAGGATGACGAAGGGTTCCTCCTTGATGAGCCTTTAATCCGGTGGCCAAGAGATGGTGGACCCAGAAGGATTCACTGGGATGGTGAAGAGGAAAGGGAGGTGCTGGAACAGATGTTTCTGAGAGAGGATGAACGCTTTTTCGGTCGCAGGGAAATTGACACCCGCCAACTCATTTACTCCTATTTCACCATCGACCTGCATAAAGCTGCCAGGGACCTTAATGTTTCAAGGCAAGACCTGGTATCCCAAAATACAGTTCCTGTTTACCCGGACACCCTTGTGTGGATCAGGGACTTTACCTACTCTTACAATGAACCGATGACAGAAATGTATTTCTGGCATCCCACCTATGACCATTATCCGGTAGTTGGTGTGGATTGGAATCAAGCCAAGGCATTTAATTCATGGCGCACTGAATACCTTAACAGCTATCTTGCCAGTGAAAACCAACCTTTTTCACATAAGTTTGAACTGCCTACGGAAGCACAGTGGGAGTATGCAGCTCGCGGGGGGCGCCATTTAAGTCCTTACCCCTGGGGTGGCCCCTACGTATATGATGGGGAGGGTTGCTTCCTGGCAAACTTTAAACCACAAAGAGGAAGATACACGCATACCGGAGGCCTTTACCCAATTGTTGCAGGATATTACCCCCCCAACGACTATGGCCTTTATGACATGGCTGGGAACGTAGCGGAGTGGACCAGAACAGCATACAGTGAATCTTATTACTATCAAATGTCTGACATGAATCCGGATTATGAGTATAATGCAAGCCCAGATGATCCACCAACCTTGAAGCGCAAAGTTGTTCGCGGTGGCTCATGGAAGGACATCGGTTATTTCCTTCAGGTAAGCACAAGATCTTATGAGTACCAGGATACAGCAACATCACATATCGGCTTTCGAAGCATTCAGACCTTCCCCGGCCGGGACCCGGGCGATGGTCGCAGAGGCGCATCAAACGTATATTAAGAAAAAGAAGTTTGTTTAAACCTAAATCAACTAAAAATGAAATTTGCACAAAACAGAACCTGGAAACTTTTTATGTCCAGATTGTACGGATGGGGAGCATCATTGGTGATTATCGGTGCCCTTTTCAAGATCATGCACTGGCCGTTTGCTGATGAGGCACTTGTTGTAGGCATGGGTGTAGAAGCCATTGTTTTCTTCTTTTCTGCATTTGAACACGTTCCGGAAGAACCTGACTGGAGCCTGGTGTATCCCGAACTTGCCGGATTAGAGCCAACCGAAACTATTTCCCGCGAAAGAACAATGGTTGCCGGTGGCACACAAAACATTACCCTTTCTTCCAACCTGGACAAACTGATGGAAGAAGCTGACATTGGACCGGAGCTGATCAACAGGCTGGGACGCGGTTTGCGAAACCTTAGCGACAATGCGGCACGATTGGCAGACCTTTCAAATGCAACAATTGCAACCAATCAATACATTCAGAACATGGAAACCGCATCCAAATCTGTCCTTGATTTGAGCCAGTCCTACAAAAATAAAGCAGAATACCTGAAGCAGGATTTAAGTCTGTCTGAAGAATACAACACAAGTTTGAAAAGTGCCGTACATTCACTGAACGACATCAGTGATTCCTATAAGGAAACAGCTACAAAAGCCAAGGACAACATTTATGCCTCCGAGGAAATGACCAAAAGCCTTACAGCGCTTAACACGGCATACGAGCTCCAAATGAAAGCTGCAACTAATCAAACCGAAGTTACAAAAAGGCATGAAGAAGCAGTTGGCGTCATTACAGATCAGCTCAGTAGTTCTGCTGCAACAGCACAGCAATATAAGGACGAGATGGCACGGCTTACAGAGAACATCAAGAGCCTGAACAGTGTATATGGCAACATGCTCTCTGCAATGAATTTTAATGTAAACAGATAGTCATTGGGCTAATTAATCTATATTATTAGTAACAGCTTTTGACTTAAGATACAACCCAAATTATGGCAGGAGGAAAACAAACCCCCAGACAAAAACTGATCGGACTGATGTATCTGATCTTCCTTGCACTGATGGCCCTCAACGTGTCTGTGGAGGTCCTTGATTCATTCCCTTTGATTGACAGGGGTATCCAGGAGACCAATCAAAATTTTGAGATGAAGGTGGATATGATCTATGATGACTTCAATGCACAGGTGCAAAACTTTTCCGAAGAACATGTATTTCCTTATCATGGGCAAGCCCTCTATGTTAAAGAGCTTGCAGACTCCATGGTCAGTTACGTTATGACCAACAGAACACTTATGATTGCCATGTTGAACAACATAGATTTTGAAGAAGCAGATACACTTGACCTGATCGACCTGAGGCAGAAAGACAATTACAGTCGGTCGACAAGGTTCTGGATGGAGGAGGGTGGTTATTCCGGTGGCACCGGCACCCGCGCGCACACACTCAGGACAATGATAGAAAACTTTAAATCTGAGATTGACAGTATCCTTGCATTACACAACCAAAGCGTTAAGCTTGGACTCGATACAGATGGCCCATTCGACAGAGGAGGCTCCAGTGTCGACTGGCAAACATACAATTTTGAACGTGTCATTTCCGTTGCCGTGGCAACAAACCTGAGCCGGATGGTCACAGAGATACGCAACGCACAGTTCGATGCAATCAGCATGCTTTATGACCTGATCCACGCCGGACAGTTCCGTTTTGATGAAGTAAGCGCAAGGATCGTTCCGGAGAGCAGAATCGTTATGCAGGGAGGGCAGTTTGAAGCGGATGTTTTTGTGGCCGCCATCGATACACGCCAGGACCCTGAAGTTTTCGTTGATGGTATCGGCAGAATACCTGTTAGCGACGGCATAGGCCGCCTGCGGCTTGCAGCAAGATCTGCCGGCACACATACCGTTAATGGCAGGATCGTAGTAAGATCGCCAGCCGGCGTCGAAACGTCTCACCCCTTCAGAACACAATATACTGTTGAATCTCCAATGGCAACAGTATCACCCACAAGAATGAATGTTTTCTATGCCGGCCTCGAAAACCCTGTATCCATTGCAGCAAGCGGCGTTCCAAGCGAAAACCTGGTTCCGGAAATATCAAGAGGAGGTACCCTGACAAGACAAAGAGACGGAAGCTACATCGTAAATGTAGATCCTGAAGTCCGCGAAGTAAACATTACAGTAAGGGCCCGGGTTGGCGACCGTTTGGAAACCATGGCTGTAACACCATTCAGGGTGCTAAGAAACCCAGACCCGACCGCCTACATTGCAGGCCAAAGGAGCGGAAGGATCCCACGGCAGCTTCTTACAAGACCACAAACCATTATCGAAGCAAGAATGGCAGAAGACTTTGTGTTTGACCTGCGGTATGAGGTGGCTCGCTTCGAAATGATTACCGAAAGAGCCGGGGAGATCAGACGGGAAAGGCAGGAAAGCGGCAACACCCTGACCAGCGAAATGGTTTTACTGATTAATAATGCGAGAAGCGGACAATCCGTTACATTTACAGATATTATAACACGACCTGGCCCTGATGGAAGAGAAAGAAACCTCGGCGCCCTGTCTTTTACAATCGAGTAATCATTTTTAATCCATGGAGGATATCCATATGATAAAGTTTTTGATATTATTGCCCATTATAAGTATGCTAATGATCCCGCAGGCTCATGGCCAGGTTGTCCCGGAAGAAGCTCCGCCACCTCCAAGAGACGGTTTTTATGAAAGAAGGGCGATTCATGAAAGGGGGCCGATAGAACTCCCTTATGTAAGGGAGGCAGACGTCATTTGGTCACTCAGGGTATGGCAGCGGATTGACCTTCGCGAAAGGATGAACCAGGTTCTTTATTTTCCGGAAACCCCCTCCGGTGACTACAAAAGCCTGATGCAGATTTTGAAGGAGGCGATCCTTGCCGGTGAGATCAGGGCATATGGCATTGATGACGAAAGCTTTCAGGAAGAACCACTGGATCCTGAAAGGTTGTTTGAAGACCTGGCAAGACCCTTCACTTATGTTGTTGAAGGTGTGGAAATTACTGAAATGGTACCCTTCTCAACCACAGATGTCTATATTATCAGAATTAAAGAGGAATGGTTTATAGATAAAAGAAGAGGCAAGCTGGATGTGCGAATTATAGGTTTATCACCTGCCATGCTTGACAGAGATGAGGTAACCGGTCAATTGACAAACGTACAGGAGCCACTCTTTTGGATCCCCTTTGAGGAAGCCAGACCGATATTAGCCATAGCGCCTGTTTATAATGTGCATAACAGCAGCCAGCTAATGTCATTTGACGATATATTTATTCGTCGTTTCTTCAATGCTACAATCTACAGGGAAGACAGACCCGACAACAGGGTTATCAGCGAATATATTGAAGATCCTGTAGAACGGCTGCTTGAAGCAGAAAGGATCAAGGAAAGGATCAGGAACATGGAAATTGATCTCTGGCACTATTGATCCAGAGAACGAAATAAAAAAGGGGGCGTTTGCCCCTTTTTTTATAACATGTCCGTCGGATTGACCCAACGCTCGAAGTCCTCTCCTGACACAAGTCCAAGACCAAGTGCCGCCTCCCTTAAACTGATGTTTTCTTCATAAGCTTTCTTTGCAATTTTTGCTGCCTTGTCGTAGCCTATGTGCGTATTTAGCGCTGTTACCAGCATCAGCGAGTTTTGCAGATGCTTACTGATCTGTTCCCTGTTGGCTTTTATACCCACAACACATTTATCAGTAAAGCTGTTACAGGCATCCGCAATCAATTGCGCCGATTGCAAAAGGTTATAAATCATCATGGGCTTGAACACATTTAGCTGAAAGTGCCCGTTCATCCCGCCTGTGGTTATGGCCAGATCATTGCCGATCACCTGGGCAGCGACCATCGTCAATGCTTCAGCCTGAGTAGGGTTGACCTTTCCTGGCATAATTGAACTACCGGGTTCATTGGCAGGAAGTGTGATCTCCCCGATGCCGCAACGCGGACCAGATGCCAGCAAACGAATATCGTTGGCTATTTTCATCAGGGATACAGCAATTGTTTTTAAAGCACCACTGCTTGCAACAACTGCATCATGTGCCGAGAGCGCTTCAAATTTATTGGGCGCAGTTATGAAAGGTTTTTGTGTCAAATCCGCGATCACATTCGCAACAGCTTTATCAAAGCCCTTGGGTGCATTGATCCCGGTTCCAACAGCTGTGCCACCAAGAGCAAGTTCCCGCAAATGATCCAGACTATGCTGCAGGTCCTTTATCCCATACTCCAATTGTGCAGCAAATGCAGAGAACTCTTGTCCCAGGGTAAGCGGCGTGGCATCCATCAAATGTGTGCGGCCAATTTTCACCACGTCCTGAAATGTATTCGAACGTTCCTGTAAGGCTTGTTTCATCTCTATCAGAGCAGGCAACGTTTGTTCCTCAATCAGGGTGTACGCTGCAATGTGCATTGCCGTGGGGAAAGTGTCATTTGACGATTGGGATTTGTTGACATGGTCGTTGGGATGTACTTCCTTTTTATTGTCAGCGAGGCTGCCACCCATCAGTTCGTGTGCCCGGTTGGCGATCACCTCATTCAGATTCATGTTGCTTTGGGTGCCGCTGCCTGTTTGCCATACAACCAGGGGAAAATGATCGTCCATTTTGCCTTCAAGAATTTCATCACAAGCCTGAATAACGGGGTTTAACAGACGGATATCCAGTATCCCCATCCTATTATTGACAATGGCAGCAGCCTTTTTTAAAAGTGCAAATGCGCGAATTATCTCTGTGGGCATTTTTTCCCTGCCAATGCGAAAATTCTCCAGCGACCGCTGGGTCTGAGCACCCCAGTATTTATCAGCCGGAACCTGAACCGGCCCAAGGCTGTCGTGTTCTCTTCTGTACATGGTTTTGAATTTGGTTATCAATGTTTTTCAGGATATTCTGATGATGGATGCCGCAAATAAATGAAAACCCCGGCAAACTACCGGGGTAAACAAGCATTTCACTCAAGATGTTCAGTGGTATCAGATTATGCTGTAGAAGTCATTGCCCTTATCATCCACCAGAATGAAGGCTGGAAACTTTTCAACATGGATCCTGTAAATGGCCTCCATCCCAAATTCCGGATACTCAAGTAATTCAACGTTTCTGATGTTCTCCTGTGCAAGGATGGCAGCCGGACCGCCAATGCTGCCAAGGTAAAAGCCACCATATTTTTTGCAGGCATCCGTAACAGCCTGACTGCGGTTTCCTTTTGCAATCATCACCTTGCTGCCGCCGTGCTGCTGAAATAGATCAACATAAGAGTCCATGCGTCCGGCAGTGGTCGGTCCAAAAGAACCAGAAGGCATTCCTTCCGGTGTTTTTGCCGGTCCGGCATAATAGATGGGATGGTTTATGATGTATTCGGGGAGACCCTCACCTTCATCAAGCCGTTCTTTCAGTTTTGCGTGGGCAATATCGCGGCCGACAACGATGGTGCCATTCAATGAAAGGCGGGTGCCTACAGGATGCTTTGTAAGTTCAGCAAGAATTGCCTCCATCGACTGATCCAGGTTGATTTCAACAGCACCTGCTGCATCATCCACCGTGCGAAGTTCTTCTGGAATGAAACGTCCCGGGTTGTCTTCAAGTTTTTCAACCCAAAGACCATCCTTGTTGATTTTTGCCCTGATGTTTCTGTCTGCCGCACAGGAAACACCCATTCCTACCGGACAGGAAGCTCCATGGCGTGGCAACCGGATTACCCTGATATCCAAAGCAAAATATTTACCTCCAAACTGAGCACCAATACCCAGGTTATAGGCAGCTTTCAGGACTTTTTGCTCCATCTCCCTGTCGCGGAATGCCTGGCCATGCTCATTCCCCAAATCCGGCAGATTGTCCAGGTACTTCGCAGAAGCCAGCTTAACGGTTTTCAGTGTTGCTTCAGCAGAAGTACCTCCGACAACAAAGGCGACATGGTATGGCGGACAGGCGGCTGTTCCAAGCGACTTCAACTTGTCGACAAGAAAGGCCTCCAGTTTTTCAGGGTTCAGCAATGCTTTGGTTTGTTGGTAGAGAGCGGTTTTGTTTGCGGACCCACCCCCTTTTGCAACAAACAAGAACTGGTATTCAGAACCATCCGTCGCATAAAGATCAATTTGTGCAGGCAGGTTTGTTCCGGAGTTTTTCTCTTTGTACATATCCAATGGGATGGTTTGCGAATAACGCAGGTTTTCTTCAGTAAACAAATTGTAAACCCCTTTTGAAAGTGCCTCAGAATCGCCACCCCCAGTCCATACCTGCTGTCCCTTTTTTCCGATAATGGTTGCCGTACCGGTATCCTGACAAAACGGAAGCACGCCTTTTGCAGATATTTCAGCATTACGCAACATCGTTAATGCCACATATTTATCATTTTCGCTGGCTTTGGGGTCATCCAGAATCGCAGCGACCTGCTTGATATGTTCTGTGCGCAGCATAAAAGATGCGTCACGCAATGCAGTCTGGGCAAGTTTTTCAAGCCCCTCCTTGTCGACCTTTAGCATGGTTTTGCCAAGGACTTGCTCAGTAGAGACATGATCTTTGGTCAGCAGATAGTAGTTGGTTTCGTCAGCACCCGTTGGAAAAGGATCCTGGTAAAAAAATGCCGGAGTTTTCATACATGAATGGTTTTGGTTGAAGGAAAATGGTTTTGGTTAGAAAAAAATTGTTTTTAGATGCCATAAATATAACATAATCCAATAATATTTCCAAATAATCTTTAAAACAACAGGGCATAATACAATTCGACATCCACATCAAAAATCGTATCTTTGCCTCCATGGAAACAAACAGACAATTACGCATCTCCCGCCTGATACAGAAAGACCTGGGGGAAATATTGCAGATCACCGGCAGAGACTGGTTTCCCGGGGCCATGTTAACAGTCACAAAGGTTTATGTGACTGCAGACTTATCCATTGCACGGGTATACCTTAGCATTTTTGGCAAGGATGCACCAGAGGTGATCAAACTGATTGACATGAAACGCAACGAGATCCGCCGTCAATTAGGGATGCGGGTAAAGAACCAGCTGCGTCATGTTCCTGAACTCCGGTTTTTTGTTGACGACAGCCTCGACTACATCGAAAACATAGAGAATTTACTTAAAAAGTAACCTCACGGCATGCATTACGACCCCATAAAACAGTTTTTAAGCAAGCTGTTCGACCGCCATGCTTTTACCAGGAAATTGTTTTATTTTCTTTTGGATGTATTGCTTTTAAGAAGCTGGTATGTAGGAAAAGCATTAAAAAAATACCGCTTTTCAAGGAAAGGGGATCAGAAGTTGCATGTTCTTGATGCAGGAAGCGGACTGGGCCAATATTCCTGGCGAATGGCCAGAAAGTGCCCCTCGTGGCAAATAACTGCTGTTGACATCAAAAAGGATGAAGTAGCGTCTTGTAATGCTTTTTTCAAGCAACAAAAGATCAACAATGTTAGTTTCATGACCGCAAATCTTGTGGATTATGTTCATCCCAACAGGTTTGACCTGATCCTCTCTGTTGATGTAATGGAGCATATAGAGGAAGACCGGCAGGTTTTTAAAAATTTTTACGAATCGATGAAAGGTGATGGCATGTTACTAATCAGCACCCCGTCAGATCTGGGTGGAAGTGATGTCATGGAAGAGGGAGACAGGTCGTTTATTGAGGAGCATGTGCGCGATGGGTATTCAGCTGAGGATATCCGGTCCAAGCTGTTTGATGCCGGCTTCAATGAAGTAACCATCAAATACACTTATGGTAAGCCGGGAAGCCTTGCATGGCGAATTTCTATGAAGTATCCGGTGTTAATGCTCGGGAAGTCCAGGGCATTTTTGTTTTTATTGCCGTTTTATTATCTGGCTGTGATGCCTTTCGCGCTGCTACTGAATCTTTGGGACGTAAAAAAAACACATAATAAAGGAACCGGCCTTTTAGTGCAGGCTCGAAAAAACCTTAAAGCTTAATAATTTGCGATTTCCGTTATACATAGCGTGGCGGTACCTGCTTGCAAAAAAGAAGCACAACGCCATCAACATCATCACCCTGGTGTCGATGATTGGCATTGGTGTTGGTGCTATGGCGCTTGTTGTGATCTTGTCGGTTACAAACGGACTTGAAAAGCTGATCATTACACAGTTTAATGCTTTTCATGCGGATATTGAAATCACCCCTGCGAGGGGAAAGACTTTCCAACTTTCACAGTTTCCTCTCGACGAGCTTAACTCAGTTCAGGGGGTTCTTTATGCAGGAGCCGTTCTCGATGAGTCTGGAATGGTCAGGTATCGCGAACGGCAACATTTGGTCAGACTGAGGGGTGTAGATTCGTTGTATCACAAAATCACCGGTGTTGATACGCTGATTGTAGAAGGGGTTTATGAGCTTGAAAAAAACGACCGCAACCTGTTGGTGCTTGGAAATGGTGTTGCTTCGATCCTAAATGTGAGCATTCATGACCTGCTGCATCCCATTGAAATTTTTATTCCGGCAAGGGGGCGGACAGCAGGATTGACTCCTGCCCAGGCATTCCGGACATCATCAAACCATGCCTGCGGGATTTTTGCCGTCCAGGCTGAAGTGGATGCAGAGTTTGTATTGCTTCCCTTACGATTGATGCGACGCCTTCTGGAGTATGATGACGAAGCAAGTTCCATCGTTATTGAAGTAGAAGAGGGATACCGGATATCAACAGTATATCGCCGCATTGCAGAGCTTGCCGGTCCTGATTATGTTGTCAGAAACCGCATGCAGCAGCAGGAGTTTCTCTACAAGGTGATGCGTTCAGAAAAATGGGCCATTTTTTTCATTCTTTCATTTATTCTGATGATAGCGGCTTTTAACATTGTCGGTTCACTGACTATGCTGGTGCTTGAGAAGCGGAAAGACATTTCGGTTCTGAGAAGCATGGGGGCATCACGAAAGCTGATTGAACGGATTTTTTTGCTGGAAGGTGTGCTGATCAGCATGGGCGGTGCGCTGGGAGGCATTCTTCTGGGCGGATTGGTTTCGTGGTTGCAGATGAAATACGGAATCATTGGCATCCAGGCAGAAGGATCCTTTATCATTGATGCCTATCCTGTGGTGGTTAAAGCCCTTGACCTGATACTCGTAGCCTTTACAGTCTTCTGCATCGGACTACTTGCGTCGTTGTTGCCCCTGAAAAACATGTGGAAGTCAATGGATAAGGCACCGGGCTAAATTCGCTTCCCTAAAATGCATTTCTTAAACCATTTTTACCGAATGGCTGCAGACAGTTTCTGTTCAAAAGCTTTTGTCAGCTTGTTCATCACCTTGTCAACCTCTTTGTCGGTCAGGGTTTTGTCTGCCTGAAACAGAAAGCTCACCGCATAAGACTTCTTGTTCTTCCCCAATTTGTCGTCCTGGTAAACATCAAAAAGATTGACCTCCTTTAACATCTTTTGCTCAGTCCGTTTAGCAATTGTTTCAATGTCAGAGAAAGAAACATCTTCATTCAGCAACAGGGCCAGATCTCTTCTTACTGCAGGGAACCTGGGAACTTCTTCAAAAACAAGGGTTCTGCGCGACCCAATGGCCATGACAGCTTCCCAATCCAGCTCTCCATAAAAAACATCCTGTTTTACATCAAAATCTTTCAATATTTTGGGATAGAGCTTTCCGATCTTGCCAATTTGACGGTCATCAACAATAAGAACAGAAGAAAAGGCAAAGGGAAATTCTGAAGCATCCTGCCGGATATGGATCATCTCACCGGAAATGCCCATTTTATTCAAAACGGCAACTGCTGCATCTTTCAAGTCAAAAAAGGTATGACCCTTATCTTCAACATACCAGCTTTCCGCATGCGATCGACCTGCCATGAACATGGCCAGGCATAACTGTTCGTTATATGGAGGCAAAGTGGCATCAGGCCGGTCCGGGTCACGGAAATAGGTGTTTCCAAACTCATAAAGCTTCATGTCTTGGACTTTTCGGTTCAGATTGTAAACGAGGCTTTCCAGACCACCAAAAAGCAATGTTTGCCGCATCACGTTCAGATCCTGACTAAGTGGGTTCACGATATGTACCAGCCGCTCCGGATAAAAGCCATGTTTTGAGTAATAGCCTTCTTTTGTCAGGGAGTTATTCATGATCTCGTTAAATCCCCTTGCCGTCAGAAGGTCTGCCACCATGTTCAGCAACAATTCCTTGTCAGGTTTCGGTGATATCACGATGGATGCACTCATCTTCTCGGGTATTTCTACATTGTTATACCCGTAGATGCGCAAGATCTCCTCAACTACATCGGCAGTTCTTGTAACATCGACCCTATAGGAAGGAACGGAAACATGCAGGACCTTTCCATTATCGGAAAGTATATTAAAATCGAGGTCTTCGAGGATTGACCGAATCTCTTCCAAGGGTATCTGTTTGCCAATGAGGCGGTTTACATCTTCAACATGCAAGTCGAGTTCGACAGGATTTTGCTTTCCCGGATAAATGTCACTGACCTCAGAAGATATTTCACCTCCCGCAAGCTCCCTGATCAGCAGTGCAGCTCTTTTTAGTGCATAAAGGGTAATCTCTGGGTCGCTGCCCCGCTCAAAACGGAACGATGCTTCCGTTTTGATGCCATGGTGCTTGGCCGACTTTCTTATCGTAACCGGGTCAAAGCATGCGCTTTCAAGAAATATATCTGTTGTTTTCTCTGTTACGCCCGATTTGATTCCACCAAGGATCCCACCCATGCACATTGACGCTGTTGCATTACAGATCATCAGGTCATGGCCTGTAAGCGAAAGCTTTTCCCCGTCCAGGGTTTCAAAAACAGTGTTTTTCACGGGCTTCCTGACAACAACTTCATTTCCTTCAATGGCAGCCAGATCAAATGCATGTAGTGGTTGTCCAACCTCCTGCAAAACGAAATTGGTAACATCCACAACATTGTTGATAGGTTTCTGACCAACGGCTTTCAGTTTCTGTTTGAGCCACTCCGGGGACTCCTTAACGGTAACGCCACTGATTGTCAGGCTCGAATACCTTGGACAAGCTTCGGGGTTCTCTATGGTAACGGGTATTGTCAGCTTTTCATTATCGGGTTTGAATCCAGTTATGTCAGGCCATTTTATTGATTGTTCCCTCTTTTTTTTCTGATGGTTGATCACTGCCACGATATCGCGGGCAGCGCCGATGTGTGATGCGGCATCAATCCGGTTGGGTGTAAGTCCAATCTCATAGATCCAGTCTTCATAGACATCAAAAAGTTCTGCTGCCGGAACGCCTACGGGTGTGTCTTTCGCAAGAACCATGATGCCGTCGTGGGAGTCACCCAGCCCAAGCTCATCTTCCGCACATATCATCCCGCGGGATTCTTCTCCGCGGATCTTTACCGCTTTAATGGTAAGTTCCTTTTTGTTAAAATACAATGTTGTGCCTTCGATGGCCACAAGAACTTTTTGGCCGGGTTTCACATTGGGGGCCCCACAAACAATAGGAAGGGGTTCCCCTGTTCCTGTGTCAACGCGGGTTAGTGTCAATCGGTCTGCCCGCCGGTGTGCCTCACACGTCAAAACTTGGCCCGTCACAACGCCCCTGAGGCCTCCCATTATGGATTCATGTTTTTCAAGACTCTCTACCTCCAAGCCGCTGTCTGTCAACAACACAGACAATGTTTCCGGACTAAGGTTAAAATCCACGTAGTTCTTCAGCCAATTATATGAAATAAGCATTTATGTGCAATTTTTGTGTTAAAAGGTTAGCGCAATTCAAAGGCTGAATCGCCCAAACGGTATTCGTCGGTATAAAGTGAGATGTCATAAACACCCGGTTCGAACTCTGCAATACGTTGCCAGGTAAGGCATTTATTCATTTGTCTGTTTTGATAGTCGATGGTACCTTTTACGGAATATTGCAAGGTGTCTTCCTGGTGCACAAAAGAGTATGCAATATCGTCACTACCCCTGAGGATCTGTCCGTATGGGTCAGCAATTCGCATATATACATTGTGCTCTCCTGCCGGGGTTATGGGGTTTTCACCAATCAGGAAACAGACACGAACCTGTTCCACCCTTCCTGCCCTGTCCGTTTCATCCTCCCGTCCGCGGCCACGCAGACGAAAAGGGAAAGCGTCAATTTGATAGGCACGCAGTTCGGAGGCAACTTCTACCTTTGTTTCCAGTTCTGCCTTATTTTGTGTCAACTCTGTGGTTCGGCGTTGTACCTGAAGGATCTCTTCACGCATCTGTATGTTTTCAGCCTTTAACACCTTGTTTTCCGTATAAAGGCTATCAATCTCCTTCACGTAATTCTGTGTTACCTCTCTAAGCAAATTGAGCTGACGACGGATCCTGTAATAATCGGCCTGACGGGCGATAAGGCTCTGGATTTCCCTGGCATTGGCCTGAATGATGCTGTCTTTGTCTACAAGAATGCTGTCGTATTCCAACTTTACCGTGTAATACTCGTCCAAAACCGAATCAAGCTCAAGTTGCAGTTCTTCTGTAAGGATCATGGCTACTTCACGCTCATGGGTTACCTCCTTTAATGATTGACGACCCGTATACCACAAAATCGCCAATAATAATACCAATACACCCAAAACCGCTATCGTTATGCGGTAGATGTTCTCGTTTTTTCCGGACTTTTGAGGCATCCGGGATTCCTGATTTGATTGCGTTTCCATTTTTGACAAATTCTGTTATCGTGGTTTCTGATTCATTCAATTTTTGGGCGCACAAAAGAAAAAAACGACCAATAGCTAAATTAGTTAACTCCTTATCTTTATTCCTTGCACGCTTGTTGTTATTTTTGCCTGCATTAGCGCGTTTTTACTCAAGCATTCCAAACAAAACGCCAACACTGCAATTGGTCAAATTATTGCTCGCAAATAAGGCGCGACAAATTTACACAATTTATGTGATTTTATGAGCTTTTCAGGTATGGTCAGGCTGTATATAAAAAACTTCATCTCTTTGGTTTACCCTGAAACATGTTCTGCATGCAAAAGGTGCCTGATGACCCATGAAAAACACTTATGCACATTATGTCGAACCTTATTGCCGCAAACACGGTTTCATAAACACAAAGAAAACCAGCTTTCCAGAATATTCTGGGGCCGTCAGAAAATTGAGACCGGTACTGCATTATACTTCTTTCACAAAAAGGGGAAGGTACAACGTGTGATTCACCAGTTTAAATACAAAGGGAATATTGATCTTGGTCATTATCTTGGAACAATCCTTGGAAATAACATGGCCCAATCTGATCTTTACAATTCTATAAACTGTGTAATTCCTGTACCATTGCATCCTGACAAAGAGCGCAAGCGCGGGTTTAACCAAAGTGCCGTAATTGCAAAGGGAATCGCGAAAAGCATGAAGATTAAATTCCGGACAGATTTACTGATCCGAAGCAAGCACACCGAAACACAAACCAGGAAAGACAGGTTGCAGCGCTGGCAAAATGTGTCCTCTGTCTTTGAAACACCTAATACTGCTTTGCTGGAGCAAAAATCGATTCTTTTAGTTGATGATGTGATCACCACAGGGGCAACACTTGAAGCCTGCGTTGAAAAACTGCTTCAAACTAAGGGGGTACGGGTATGGATTGCTACCCTTGCCATTACCGATTAAAACTCAAAAAGAACCTGCAAGAACCGCAGTTCTCTTAAAATTTCTAACCGAACCCTGTTTGTTAAAAAGCTCCAGGTGTATGACATAAACGCCGATGGCCGCCTTCATTCCGGCATCTGTAGTACCATCCCAGGTGAACACTCCTGAGGTGGCCATCAGTTCCCCTTTGGCAAGTTGACGAACCGCTCGTCCCTTGCTGTCATAAATACGCACATTGGCGACATATCCCGGTTGTTCCAATGCATAGTGAACATGCAACAGGTCGTCTTTTCCACTCCCGTCGGGTGCAAACACTTTGGGAACAATTTCAACCTCAAACCCTTCCGGTTTATGATAGGTTGCATGCTGCGAATTTTGATAAGCAGGCGTTCCAAACCCTGAAGATGCTGAAGCTGAATGCCAGTTAAATCTATCACCGGTTGGCCTGTCAGGATGAATTCGCTCCAGTGCAACCCCCTTAACATTGGAGAGCATTGGCAGATGCATGGCTTCGTTGTAATGCATCTTATCAATGATTTGGTGGCTCTTGTTTGCCAATACAATGATCCCCTCTGCGTTGGTCATGCGTGGCATACCGGCTAACTCCAGAAAAGCATCCGGATCGGGGATTAAAAAAGTACCTTTTACCGCTGATGTGTCGGCTGAAAGCACCAGGTAATCACCGGGGAAGAACAGATAGGAGACATTGCTTATGGTTTGAAGCGTAATCAGATTATGTTCAACAGTATCCTTTGATGTCAGAAAATAATCGGCCATATCAAAAACTTGACCGGACCGGTTATAAAGTTCCACATAACGGGACCCGAAATAGGGAGGATTAAAAAGCACTTCATTGATGATGATGTCACCCTCTGGGGCTTTTCGTGGAACTGCAAGCCGGGCGGTATACCCGCTCAGTGTGTTGCCTGCGCAATCAGCAAACAGATCGCTTGCAGTAATGTTGTAGATGAGATCCTTTTGCAAGGGTTCCACCAGTTGCAAGTGGACACAGGAGAAGTCGGGACCCACAGGGCTTGCCGACAATGGGTTTCCAATGCCTTGATCTATAATATAATGATCTGCCTTCCAGAGAGCTTCATCATCCATGGGTTCTGAAAACCACAGCACAACGTTCAGGCTATCGATAAATCCTGCCCTAAGCAATCGGGGTGGCGACAGGTCCGGATTGTCGGCTCTTACCGGGTTGGCTATGCCCGGACTGCCACCTCTTGGGTCTTCAGAAGCGATCCAGTTTTCAGCACCCTGACAATAGTTGTAAGGATCAATTTTTTCCAGGGACCAGCCACCCGATGACTTGGATGGGTTGCGGTACCACTGATCTGTGTAGGTAACAAAGGATACCAGTTTTTGAGCGTTGTCCCATAGCACCAATTGCGTACCTCCGATTGTGAGCGCATTGGCTGAAAGGCCCGGCACGGCAACTACGTTTCCATATGCTTCCATAAAAGGGAAAGCAGCTTCTGTTGTCAAAACAAGATAGCTGCGCGATGGAACCAGCGCGGCAGGTAACTCCCGCATGGTGGTGCCATGCTGTAGTGTCCAGCCTTCAATGTTAATGGGCAGATCGGTCGTGTTATACAGCTCCAGCCAGTCGAAAGGGGGCAATGAAACTTCCGGCCTGCTGTTCACCATCAGTTCATTGAAAACGATGTCAAACCGTTGCGACACATAGTTTACAAAATCACCCTCATACGGTTCCATCATCTGACCATCCGGACTTTGAATTCCTGTTACCTGAATGGAATAAAGACGGTTCTGATCAAAATTCTCTGCAAATAAAAGCCTGACCTTATATGGGTATTGATCGTCAAAGGCAGCCACAATCGGATGTCCGGGTCCGTCACTCACATAATAGTTTAGGTTGTTACCTGCTGAGTTTTCTGTTACGATACGGCTAAACATAACATCCAGCGTGTTTGGGGCAACTACCTGTATCCGGTGCACATAAGGCGGATCTTCGGGAATGATCTCCCCCACCCTGAAATCATCAAAATAAAAACGGTTGCTGTTGCTGGCAGTATAAGTGCATCTGACACCGAACCATTCAGTGCTGGTATACGTGTTGTCAAATGCCTCTCCCTGAGGAATAAACATCGTGCTTCCTGCGGGATCGGCAAAAAACTGCCAAAAACCGGCACCGTCCCGCAGTACACGAACCCGCAATATATTGTTTGTACCGGTGGCAATGTTCATGCTGCCGGTCATCAGAAGATTTGTTTCAGACCCATCCTGACGATAAAAATAAAGTCTTTTATTATCACCACCGTTTTTCCCGATCTGCAAAAAGTATCCCTGGAGCGGAGCCTTAAGATCCCCGGTGTTACTGGTGAGGTATATGCGTGGATGATTATTGTCAGAAGGGGTAAAGGCAATGCGGACCCAGAAATCCCATTGTGTGTGATCCATTACCCCACTCGCTGTGGCCAGGTAAGCCATGCCGGCTGCCGAGTCAATCAATCGTAGCAACCCCCCTTCCACGGTAAATTTTTCAGCATCTCCCGTCCAGGATGGGTCATGGGTAAAGTCACCATCACTGAAATCATCGGAAAACTGACCAAAAAGGATTGAAGGCATACAAATGCAGCTTAAAAAGATTAAATATCTCATTTCTTACGTTATTTTTGTAACAGATGACATTAAGTGTAAAAATAGTACTACTAATTGAATTGTTTTGTTTTTTGTCTATGTATTTTTGTTTTAGGTATTAATTTTTGTTTATATGGTCTTAGCTTTAGTGGGCGCAACCGGTTTGGTGGGTCAGGTCATGGTCAAAGTGCTGGAAGAGCGGAACCTTCCTGTTTCAACATTTATTCCGTGTGCATCATCACGTTCTGTGGGACGTGAAGTTATGTTTAAAGGAAATGTTCACAATCTTGTTTCCGTTGAAGATGCTGTTGACGCAGCCCCTGACATTGTGATCTTTTCTGCAGGGTCTGAAGCATCCAAAAAATTTGCTCCCATGTTTGCCGAAAAAGGGAGTTTTGTGATTGATAATTCCTCTGCATGGCGGGGAGATGCCCGGGTTCCTCTTGTGGTACCGGAGGTGAATGCGCATACCATTACGAAAGACACAAAGATCATTGCCAACCCCAACTGCAGCACCATACAGATGGTTCTTGCGCTGGCTCCCATCCATAAGGCTTTCGGCATCTGCCGCCTGGTGATCGCCACTTACCAGTCGGTGACGGGAACAGGTGTGAAGGCTGTGCAACAACTGAACAACGAACGAGCAGGCATTCAGGGAGAAATGGCTTATCCCCACCCTATTGACTTAAACTGTTTTCCACATGGCGGAATTTTCCTTGACAACGGCTATTCTTCTGAGGAGATGAAGTTGGTGGATGAGACGCGAAAAATACTGGAAAGTCCTGAGATAAAAATTACCGCCACCGTTGTCAGGATTCCTGTGATTGGCGGCCATTCAGAAGCGGTAAATGTCGAATTTGAAAAAGACTTCCAGCTGGCCGATATCAGAAAAATGCTCAGCGAAACAACAGGAATTGTTGTTGAAGACAATCCGGGTGAAAACATGTATCCGATGCCAAAATTCGCAGAAGGCAGGGATGAGGTATTTGTTGGCAGACTCCGGAGAGACCACTCCGTCGCTTATGGTCTGGATATGTGGATCGTTGCAGACAACCTGCGCAAAGGGGCGGCAACCAATGCCGTACAGATTGCCCAGCACCTGATGGATAACATTTTAGCCTGAGGTTGATCTATTTTTCGTAATTTTGCAGCTTGCAAAAAATAAGGTGGGTTTGTTTTATCGTTTTTTGCTTTTAAAATGACAATTATGAAAGAATGGCTGGCGGTCGTAAATCCCAATGCAGGCATAGGAAAAGTCCGGAGAGACTGGAATCGCATTTCTGAACTTCTGGAAAAGCACGAAATCGATTTTCACGCGGTTTACACCAAAGGACCGTTGCATGCAGTTGACATTGTTGAAGAAAATGTTGCCCTGGGGTTTCGGAAAATTATTTCAGTGGGTGGTGATGGCACCATGAATGAGGTGGTCAACGGAATCTTCAGTCAACAAACCGTTCCAACAACGGAAATAACCTTGGGGATAATCTCAGTAGGGACGGGCAACGATTGGGTAAGGACTTACAACATCCCGCTGGATTACGACGGAGCCATAAGAATTCTCAAAAAAGAAAAAACGCTCATTCAGGACGCCGGAACGGTAAAGTATTACAACAACAACCGTGAAAAGATGCGTTATTTTATCAACATGGCCGGATTGGGTTTCGACGGACTGGTTGCTCAAAAAACAAATGCAGACAAAATCAGGGGTAAGGGCAATCCGATGCTGTACCTGAAAAACCTGATCAGTTCGTTGTTTTCATATAAGTCTTGTGGCACAAAGATCATTGTTGACGGAAAAATAATACGGGACAAAATTTTCAGTGTTGGGGTTGGGATCGGACAATACAATGGTGGTGGGATGCGACAGGCTCCGGATGCAAAAACAGACGATGGTTTGTTTGACCTGACCGTGATCAAGGATTTAACAAAACTATCCGTTTTGGCCAACGTCAACAGGCTTTATAACGGTACCATCAAAAAATACAAACATGTGGAGAGTTTTTTGGCAAAACACATTGTAATTGAGTCGGATACACCCATATTGCTTGAGGCTGACGGAGAGTCTCTCGGGCATTCACCTTTCGAGTTCAACATTGTTCCAAAAAGCGTCAGAGTGGTTATCAACTAAACATCTAAACAACTAAACACTACTTTAAATGGCTAACACAGAAGACCGTTTTAAAAAGATTATCGCACACTGTAAAGAATACGGTTTTATTTTTCAATCGAGTGAGATCTATGACGGATTAAGTGCTGTTTATGACTATGGTCAGAATGGTGCTGAATTAAAGAATAACATCAAGGATTACTGGTGGAAATCGATGGTGCAATATCATGAGGATATTGTTGGTATTGATGCGGCAATATTCATGCATCCGGCTGTTTGGAAAGCTTCCGGACACGTTGATGCTTTCAACGATCCTTTAATCGACAACAAGGACTCCAAGAAAAGATACCGCGCCGATGTTCTGATCGAAGAGCATGTCGCCAAGCTGGAAGAAAAGATTGAAAAAGAGGTTCGGAAAGCGGAAAAACGTTTTGGAGACACTTTTGATGAGGCGATGTTTCGCAAAACAAACCCACGGGTTCTGGCAAATATTGAAAAGATCGCAGACATAAATAAGCGTTTTGTAAAGGCACTTGAAGCGGATCGCCTTGGCGAAATCAAGGCCCTGATCGAAGAGCTGGGCATTGCCTGTCCGGTTTCAGGTTCCCGCAACTGGACCGATGTGCGCCAGTTTAACCTCATGTTCAGTTCCCAGATGGGGTCTTTGAACGACGGTGCTTCCCAGGTCTATCTGCGCCCGGAAACGGCCCAGGGCATTTTTGTTAACTACCTGAATGTTCAGAAAACCGGCAGAAAAAAGCTTCCCTTTGGGATTGCACAAATCGGAAAAGCGTTTCGCAACGAGATCGTTGCCCGTCAGTTTGTCTTCAGGATGCGTGAGTTTGAACAGATGGAAATGCAGTTTTTTGTTCGGCCGGGAGAAGAAAAAGAATGGTATGAATACTGGAAGGAGGAGCGGATGAAGTGGCATCTGGCACTTGGAATTCCGACCAAACACTTTAGGGTTCACGAACACGAAAAACTGGCACACTACGCCAATGCTGCCGTTGACATTGAGTTTGAGTTTCCCTTTGGGTTCAGGGAACTGGAAGGTGTGCACTCCCGCACCGACTTTGACCTCGGCGCACACCAAAAGCACTCGGGCAAAAAGTTACAATATTTTGACCCCGAAACCAACGAAAGTTATGTGCCCTATGTGGTAGAAACATCCATTGGTCTTGACCGCATGTTCCTTGCCATCGTTAGCCATGCCTACAACGAAGAAACACTGGAAGATGGCAGTCAGCGCGTTGTCATGAACATAACACCGGCACTTGCGCCTATAAAAGTGGCTGTATTGCCGTTGATGAAAAAAGACGGCCTTCCGGAAAAGGGCAGAGAGATATTTGACACCCTTAAATACGATTTTCTTTGTCAGTATGAAGATAAAGATGCGATTGGAAGACGCTACCGCAGGCAGGATGCCATAGGAACACCCTACTGCATCACCATCGATCATCAAACTCTTGAAGACAACACCGTAACTATCAGGGAAAGGGACACAATGCAACAGGAAAGGATTCCTGTAGAGAAAATTTCAAGCATTGTTGCAGATCGCATCAGGTTGCGACCATAAGAAAAGATAACTTGTTTCGGGGTGATTGCAACAAAAAGCATAACAGTTTGTTTTATTATGTAAGCAAGAACAACTAAGTTTGCAGCAGGAACCATTCGCATATGACCACACTGAAACAAATAAAAGAGCCGGTTGAAGCACACATTAAAAACTTTGAAGCACGATTTAAAGCGTCTTTGAAAAGTGAGGTTGGACTGCTTGACAAGATCACCCGATACATTGTAAAGCGTAAGGGAAAGCAAATACGACCGCTGTATGTCTTTTTTTCAGCAGGAATTTTCGGTGAGATATCTGAGCGCACTTATCGTGCTGCTACACTTATTGAATTGCTGCATACCGCAACGCTGATCCACGACGATGTGGTTGACGATTCCAATGAACGCAGGGGTTTCTTTTCTCTGAATGCATTGTGGAAAAACAAAATTTCAGTTCTTGTTGGTGATTACCTGCTCTCCAGGGGACTATTGCTCAGTCTGGATCATAATGATTTTGATCTGCTTCAGATCGTTACCGAGTCTGTCCGCGAAATGAGTGAAGGGGAGCTGATGCAGATAGAAAAGGCACGCAGCCTTGATATTGGCGAAGATGTTTATCTGGAGATCATTCGCAAAAAAACCGCATCTCTGATCTCCTCATGTCTGTCGTGTGGTGCTGCATCAACCGGAGCATCCCCTGAGGAGATCAAAAAAATGCACCTAATTGGTGAACAGGCAGGAATTGCCTTCCAGATCAAAGATGATATTCTTGATTTTGATGCAGGCTCCACCAAAGGGAAACCCACGGGCACCGACATCAAAGAGCGAAAAATGACACTTCCCCTGATATACCTGATCAACAATTCATCCTACATTGAAAGGCGCAGGATCATTAATAGCGTCAAAAGCCACAGTCATAATGATCAGAAAGTAGCTTCCCTTATCGAAATGGTTTATGACAAAGGGGGAATTGAATATGCCACCGAACGGATGAACGCCTTTAAGTCAGAGGCCTTGCGTTTGCTCCTCGAACTACCGGAAAGTCCGGGCCGCCACTCTCTCGAACAGCTCATTGAGTTCACCGTTAACAGAAATAGTTAAACAGAAGTGCTTTATTGAACTCCGGCGTCCTCCTTCAGAAATGTCCTTATCTTTTCCTCAACAATCAGCGCATGTGTACGCATGTAAGTATAAAAGGTAACATGCATCATATGATGACCTTCATTGTTCTTTATGATCTGTATACCAGGCGCCGGGCTGATCACCCATGGCATTGCCATAAGGTATTTATAAACCCTCTCTTTGGTTTGTTCTGTCGCCTGTTTGGGTTCAAGTGTGATCTTTGCCTGATGAGGCAGGCTGTCTTCATTATCGGGAGGAATTATGAAAAGCTGATCACTGAGTCTGGAATATGGAATATTGACAGTTTCACCGGCTTCATTTATAAGTTCTATGTTTCGGAATCCCATCGATTTGATCTTCCCTTCAACGATTGGCGTTTTAATGACCTGTCCGGGATGCAATGCTTTTTCAGACTTCAACAGGACGCCGGCAAGGAAATCACGAAACACAAACCACGCCAGTCCTAATATAACCAATACTGCCAGCAATACAACAATCAGGTCATAATACTGGTGTTGTCCAAAAAGGACCAATACACCCCAGAATAAAAAGGCGACCCATGCTACAAGTTCGATCACGGGCAATGTTCGCAGTAACACGCTACGCAATTGCCGTTTTCTAATGAAGGCTTTGGTGATCCGGTTCAGTACCCGGAAAAGCAGCAATAACAAAAGGCCGGTTATGGTAAAGATCAACAGGTTCATAATCTCTTTTTATTTTTTAATTGTTCTGCAAGATAAAGGTCCAACCCCGACCTTATGGCAAAAACACCCTCAAACCTTTCAACAAAAATACCGGTGCGCATAAGTTCACGAATATCCCTGTTCACATCAGCCTCTGTTCGCTCAAGGTTTTTTGCCAGCTTACCAACTGTGAATCGCCGATTGTATAAAAACTGTTGGATGTAAAACCATTGTCCGGGGGTGAGCGCATCAAAAACCTTTTTATCAGGTAATTTAAAAGAATCCAACACAATGGTTTTTCCTGAAACCTTTTTGATGGAAGAGAGCCAGAGTCTGGCTGCCAGTCCGGGATTGCCGTTCGATTGATCAAAGAGCCGGTTGAAAAGGCGGGCAAAGTCCCATGCCGTCATACGGCTCTCCTCTTTTTTGTGAATTTGAAACTTCAGTCCGCCTGCCTGATGTCTGAGCATGATCATCTCTTTTAGCTCCCTGGCGTCAAAAGGTTCACATTGCACAGTTGCCAGCGCATAACTGCTTAGCCTTGTTTGTTTGTCAATCAGGTTGAATGCATAAGCGTTCACATTGATAATGAACAGGCACTTATGTCCATAACGGTCAATCAGATTCAGGATTGTTTCCACCACCAGGTTACCACCGGGACGACGTTCCCACCACAGTCCCAGATCATGAATAATGATCACTTTCCCGGCAGGCATCGCCCTGAACACATCCTCTATCCGTTTGTTTCTCGCATTCAATGAGTCAAGTAGTTTAAGCACAAACAGATCAGCATCAGCAGAACAATCCTGGGGTGCCTGAACGGAGTGAATATGCTCCATGCTGAAAAAGCGTTCCGCCACTTTTTTTGAAAGGCTTGACTTTCCGGAGGTGCGGGCGCCGGTGATAAGCAATGCCCCTGGAAAGCCTGCCTTAAACCGCTGGATTGCCTGCACACAGGCCTGAATCTCTGCATTCATTCCAACCCAAAAATCATCACCTGTTCCGGACTGTCCGGAAAAAAGTGAAGTGTAATAGAATGGTAATTCTTTTATGATCGTCGGGTCTGGCGTAATGGTCTCGGCAAAAGCCAGAATATCCCTATTGGAGTTATTCAATGTGACCTCTGGTTGCTCAAAATGGCTGATCCATAGCTGCCCTTCGCTTTTACTGTATAAAAGATCCACAAAACGATCGCGGGTTATTTCTCTGAGACGTTGCCACTGGCGTTGCAGACTACCGGAAAATTCTGACTGTTCAGCCTCCCTTGACTTCTTCCTCACGGCAAGGCTTGTTTTATTGATTGTAGCGGAGGACAGCGGGTCAAAGCTTTGCTTCAGCCCGGTAGCAAATGCCCTTTCAACACTTTCTGCAAGTTGTAGAATTTGCTGCCTTTCAAACACCAGCTTGTCCATAAATGATTGGATCAAAACCAGGGCCTGACGGTCACGGTCGGCCTGTTCAGCAGCCGCATCATCCTTGCCCCGGTTGTCCAGACTGAAGTTTAGCAAACGCACCATGTCCTTTACAGAAACAAGATGCTGTTTTAATTCCTGTTCGATGTCCAGACATTTCTTGTTGCTGAAATCGATGAGCTCTGTGCTGACATAATACTCAACAGTTTTTCTTAAGCTGACCATCAAGCGTTCAGCCTCAGTGAAAGCGGTTTCTTTAAACTTTTCCCCCAATTGTTCAGCGGTTACCTCCATTTTATCGGGAATATCATTCAGCAACTCTCCTATCTCAGAATAAAGTTCATTATATACTTCGGCAACGGGAATCGCTTTCAGGTGTTCATGCTCCAAACGGGGTGTTTTGGAAAGTCCAGCCTCTTTATCTGCAAGCAGCTGCTGAACAAGGCGCTCAAAATCATCAAGATGACGGATCAGCTCACTATTCAGGAGTAGCTGAAATTCGTAATTGTATTTTTTTATTTTGGATTGGATGCGGCTTTTGATCGAAAGTATGTAATAATCAATAATCGCTTTATTGATAAAAAGGGAAAGGTTTTTTGACCAAACAGCTGCAAAACGCTCAATTTCTGCAACGATGGCAGGGTCTTTTTTGAAATATGGATAAAAATTGCGGCTTAAAATGTTGGCCCCGGTACTTTCCAGGTTGTGGCTAAACTCTTGAATGTCATTCAAAAGCGCTTCGTGCATCTTTTGCCCTGCTTGTAAGTAAAAGTTTCTGTTGCCTTGCTCCATGACATCCACTTTGGCAGCAAGACGATTCCGTTCAAGCTTGATCATTTCAAGCCCTTTCGCCTTGTTATTCCCTTCCAGTCTAACCTTTTCTATAAGTTCGTGGATGGCATTGAAAAGTTTGCCCACTTCAACCACCTCCATGAAGGAATGCAGCGCAAAATCAACCATCAGCTCATGAATAAGCTGAATTCGCTTGTGGTATAAAAAGTATCGGGCTGAAGGTGTTACGCGGATTTTGTGTGTTACAGGCCTTCTTAAAATGGCAGACAACAGTCTTTTTCTTGTTTTATAAAAGCGGGTTCTGAAACGGTCGTGTTCCTTAATGGCAAATTCCTTCCCCGAAAGTTTGATCCTGATGTACTCCGGCATCACGTTGATCATTGCACGAAGTTCATCAAGATAGCTCGCATTCGCCTCTTCAAGGTGTTGCTGAATGGTCTGCACCCTTTGTTCGCGCAACATGTGGATATGCCGCTGGGAGTGAAAGGAAAAGTCATTCAGAATGACGAGGAAGTTTTTATCGCGGTCAGCACTTTTCGAACTACTCACTGAACGCTGCAATGTGTCAATGGTCTTCAGGGTGAAGTTTAGCAGCTCAGGAAAGAAGCGTAAATCGAGCCTGTGAATTCTTTCCGGACCTTTTTCATAATATTTCAGGGCAAACTTACCGGCTGTCTGTGCAATATTGACCACCTCATTCGTGATGATCTCCCTTGATGATGGCTGAAGATAACTGACCACATCGAAAGTGGCGCGCTCTTTTACTTCGAACCCTTCCTCCGGTTCAGGGGGGTGTTTTTCATCAATGATATTTATTTCATCAAAGAAGGTGGATGCAGAAACAAGAAGGGCAGTCGTCACACTGTCAATAAGCAGGTTTGCCTTTTGTAAAACCTCTTCAGGATCTTTGGAGTTAAACTCCGGCAGCTCTATGATACAAAGATCGGACTCCCGTGATTCGGCGCGGATGATCTTTTCCGCGGGAAGCTGTTCGACGGCATTGTTAATGACTTTGACATCGGCCTTCAGCCTGTGGTTGTCCAGAAGTTGGTTGATAAGGCTGTAGAGTGGGTCTGTTTTTGAACTATCGGAGTGAACCACAAAAATCCGGAAGCTGGCAGCTCTCCATACATTCCCTGAAGTAAGAAACTTCATCAAGGAGAGCACCAGCGAGAGTGATCTCCCTTTGCCGCTCCACCAAAAATCGATCTGTCGTTTCTTACCAAACCCCTTATCTTTATCATAGCTTAGAAACAAGTTGTTATAATCCTGACGTTTCAGGTTGTTCAATAGCTTGACAAACTTCTCCGGGTTCCTGGTATTTCTTCCCCATCCCATAAGAATCGTATTGGGTTCAAATCCGGTAAACCCATAAACCCTGGATATCACATCAATCCCTTCATATATATCACGACAGGTATGTTTTCGCGTGAAAACACCCTGGTCTTGCCTTCTTTCTGCAAGCCTTGGCACTTCTTTTAGACCAAACAGGATCTCCCCGGAAGGCTGCTCTGTCAGTTCAAAGTTGGTAAACACACCTAACTTTCCCACCAGCGACTTACCCATCTCTATAAGGTGTGGTCTGTGTTTTTCTCCACCACTGAACAGCATCACATTCGGACGCCAGTTGCGTGCCATCCGGGTACTTTTGTTCAGCCTCCCCAAACCGGTTTTCACGAGTGATGACCAGATGCCGGTCCAGGTATCTCCGCTTTGCAATGAAAGCTCTTTCCGCTTCAGGTAAAGGAACAGTATTATAAGCAAAACAGAGGCAACAATAAGCGCCAAAACATCAAGCTGTATCATGACCACGATGCTTGCCATGGCGCCTATGATACCAACGAAACGGGGAATTCTGAATGTTGGTCGAAAATCGCTGCTGGCCCAGCTTTCCGCAACATAGGTAATGTTCAGAAAACCGTAAGTGATGATAAAGAAAATCGTTACAATGCGGGCTATGACGTTCAATTCCCCTATGAGTATCCCAGCCTGTGCAATCAGGTAGGTTAAAATGAGGGCGTTGCGTGGCTCGTCAGCAGATCCGTATCCGCGCGAAAAAAAGCCGGGCAGGATCCGGTCAATGGCTACCGCCCTGAGTATCCTTGGCGCTCCCATAATGCTGCCAAGTGCCGATGATAATGTGGCAGCAAAAATTCCTGCAACAACCAGTTGCGGAACCCAGGAGATCGCAAACAACACATTGGGGTCATTAACCAACAGGTTTCTGTCAACGGTATAAAATAAGAATACTGCCAGCCCAACATAAACAACCAAACCGGTTAAAATGGCCAGGATTGTGCCAACAGGAATGGCATTTTGTGGGTTTTTCAGGTCACCCGACATCGATACACCGGTGTTGAAACCTGTAACCGCCGGAAAAAATATGGCAAACAACACAATCCATGGCATCGCTCCTTCCATTGGTCTTACCAGTGAATCAACAGGATGAAGGCCATGGCTTCCGGCAAATACTGACAATAAAGACAGCGCTAAAATTGCCAGAATCAGGTATTGAACCCTTATTGCAAAAGACGTGCTTATAAAGGTTACAATTGTTACCAGCAACAATATTACTGAACCGGTGATCCTGATGGTGTATAGACTTTGTTCGAAGCCAAAGTATGAGAGAAAGGTTTCAGCAAAACCAATCAGGTACAAGCTGATGCTAAAGGAAAAACCAACAAAAAGTGCCAGTCCCAGTGTTCCGCCAATCGGAAGACCAAGGCTGCGTGATATGATGAAATAGGCCCCACCGGTCTCAACCCGTTTGTCGGTGGCAAGCGATGAAATGCTTAATCCGGTCGTGATGGAGATGACATGGGCAACAAGGATGATCCCAAGGGTTGACCAAAGTCCTGCCATCCCCACAATCCACGGCAGGCGAAGAAACAATATAACTCCAAGAATAGATAACAAAGACGGAACATAAACGCCGCCAAAAGCACCAAACTTTTTAGCTTTTCCCACGCTTTTCAGGTTTTGTAATTCATCCAAAGATAAAACTTTTTAAAATATGTTTGTATGTGCTTGCAGGATTCTGTATTTTTACGACAACATCAAAAAAGTCTTGTTATGAAAAAACATTTAAAGCAATTTTTGTTGATTGTTTACTGTCTGATGATTGGTTTTTCACCCGTTTTATCTTCTGAAAACCAAACAACAGATCGCCCATTTGCAGAGGAGGGGATCCGTCCGGATGTGAGCACGCCCTATCACAGTTTGCGCACCCACTTGCATTTTCTTCAGCCCACCGACTACGAACCGGGGAATGCGGCGTTGCCGTTTTTCCAACCCGGACTAACCCCTGAAGAGGCCGAAGAGTATGCCATCAAGCTTAAACAGGTTTATGATGGAAAAGGATATTTCATTGATTTGGACAAAGCGCCTCGGGAAGCAAATTACGTGGACACGGTTAGCGATCGACAGGAATACACACCAACGCATCATCTGCCTGAAATATACCTGGTAAAACAAGACAACCTTTGGCTATACAGCCAGAAGAGCATTGCTGCCATTGATCGCCTCCACCGCGAGGTGTTCCCGTTTGGCCCCGACCTTTTGGTTAATATATTGCCACAGGCAGGAACACACACCTTTATCGGTTTGTACCTCTGGCAACATCTGGGCATTCTCTTACTGATCCTTTTGAGTTTTCTTATTCACAAGCTTTTGACATTTCTCCTTAACCGTGCATTATACAAAGGGGCAAAACAAATGGGTTACGACAGTCTTATAAGGCCTTATTTGCTGCCTGTTGCCAGACCGTTAAGCCTTTTTATTGTTTTTGTGTTTGTGATGGTGATGTTTCCTTTACTGCAACTTCCCGTTGAAGTAAGCAGGTATTTTACAATTGCCTTCAAGGCGATCCTTCCCTTTTTTGCCACTTTGATGTTTTACAAGCTGGTAGATGTCTTTGCACTATATCTCGAAAAGTTGGCCGGCAAGTCCGATTCAAGTCTGGACAATCATATTGTGCCTTTGCTGCGCAAAGTGCTGAAGGTTTTTGTTGTCATTATCGGTGGTCTGTTTATCCTGCAAAACCTGAATATCAACATCACCGCGCTGCTTGCAGGGCTATCCATTGGTGGATTGGCTTTGGCTTTGGCGGCCCAGGACACGCTCAAAAACCTGTTTGGATCAGTGATGATCTTTATCGACAAGCCTTTTTCAGTCGGACACTGGATTACCTGCCGCGAGATCGACGGCACAGTCGAGGATGTTGGCTTCCGTTCAACACGGATCCGCACTTTCAGAAACTCCCTTCACTATGTTCCTAACGGCATACTTGCAGATTCGAGCATTGATAATCACGGACTCAGGGAATTCCGTCGCTTTTTCATGCATATCTCCATCACGTATGACACGCCTCCGGATCTGATTGAGGTTTTCGTTGATGGCTTGCGGAAAATTGTGGATAACCATCCCAAAACACGCAAGGATTTCTATATCGTTGAATTTAATGAGATGGGGGACTTTTCCCTAAGGATCATGTTTTATATCTTTTTTGCCGTGCCAACCTGGCCGGAAGAGCTAAAGACGCGTCATGAAGTGTTGATTGAGATCGTTCGTCTTGCTGAACAACTGGGTGTGCGCTTTGCATTCCCAACCAGCACACTGCACATGGAAAATTTCCCGGAAAAGAAAAGTATGACACCAAAGTATGACATGACCATGGCTGAATTCCGTCAGCAAATGGAGGGATACTTTTCTGATAAAACCGTGAAGAAGCAGTAATTGGCCAAGCCCTTTTTTAACGGCTGAACACGCATCAGTCTTTAATACAGCGGATGCTATATCCTTCTTTGCGTGAATAGTTGTTGCGGTAAAACGTGTCGCTGTTGTAGCTCATGTACCAAATCCAGGCCCTTTGAAGTATTTCGGAAGGTGTGGGTGTGGCAGACCAAAAATAGGTCAGGGCATTCATGCCTGCAAAGTTTCCGTTGGAAAACCTGCCCCCGGCAGGAAGTGCGGAAAACCCATATTGGTCAACAGCTCCGGTATTCGGCGGTGACCATAACCCCCCTTCTCCGTCGCCCAAAGTGCCGGTAGCTTTGATCTTTCCTGAAGCATTGTTGTCGTTGATGCTGCCATTGGGATCCAGAAAGTTCATGAAGTCTTCAAATTCCTCATCGGAAGGGACCCGCCATCCTTCCGGACAAAGTTCTCTCTCGTCATCAACAGCATACCAGTTATAGAGATATCCATAAGTTTCCACATGAGCGATGTTGTTGTTGTAAGCAGCATAGGCACCCGTTTCGAGGGCTGCCCAATCACTGTTTGCGGTTACATTCGGGATGGGATCACCGTTGCGGTAGGTTGTCACTTTCAGGTTTTCAGCCATCCATTCAACGCCATCAATCTCAACAATCTGATACACGTTTCCGTCAATATCGGTCACGGTATTGCCCGGATCATGCTCCGGATCAGCCCACTGTATCAACCCGTCAACAATGGTCAGTACCTGCCCCTCTTCACCAATCGGTATCGCTTCCCAGTTTTCACCGGAATAATACAACATATCTCCCGACTGGGGATTATGAAGCAATACCATATTGTCAAGGTCTGGCAAGTTTTCAAGATCTTGATAATCTCCACTGAAGCTGTCGGCAGAGGTTGATGCATGCAGGGCATAGGGTACGCTGAGGAGTTGGCTGGTGCCCATCTCGGCAAAATCTGAACCCCCATCCGGATCAAGATGTATCTGAATAAAGCAGGGGCCCTGAGACCAGTCAATTTCCTCAAAGTTGCCATAAAGCACACTTCCGCTTCCAACAACTATATTGATCAGTCCAAACTCATTGGTTACAGGAAAAAATACTTCCCGGTAAACCGCTTCTCCTTCAATTGATCCCTGCAAAATGTCGATTTGCAGACCCACGCCCTGGTCAGCGAGTATCTCTCCGGAAATATCGCGCGCCACTGCCTGATAGTTGAAACCTTTAGGTGACTGCGCATGAAGGCTTAAGCAGACAAAGGATGCCAGCAAAAACAAAACAACAGTTTTTTTCATTGTTGATGTTTTTTTAATTATGGGTTGTTAATTGTTTTGGTTATTTTTTGATGATCAAAACGTTCTTTATGTCCTTTTGACCTTTCATGATTTTGATCAAATAGGTACCTGTACTCAGGTTATAAACCGGGATGGAGGTTTTGTATGCGGAAAGTTTTTCAGCATTAAGCTTTCCACCGTTCATGTCAAACAACACATAACTCAGTCCATCCGGATTATCAACCTTTAAATGCACATGGTGATGAGCCGGATTGGGAAACACAGTGATCTGGTTGTGAAAAAAGTCGGGATCGTCCGTGTCAACCGGCTGGTCCCCCCACACATCACTGACCACGTCAGGACCCAAAACCACCACTGTCCGGTTTGGTTCTCCCTCCCATTCTCCGTAGTCCCATCCCGGCTGTTCATCCAAAACTACAAAATATTTATATTCGTAAGTATCTTTATTCAGCTGCAAGGTAACGGTATACATGTCAGGATTTTCAGGCCTGGGATTTAGCCTGTAATCCGGGTTTTCGCCCGGCGTGATCCAGTCTCCCACAAAAGAGCCGGCAACATACACCTGATGATTTGCATCGGGATCAAAAGCAATGTTCCCATCGCCAAACACCGCATCACCCATGTTTACATTAAAAATTACATTATGAGAATAATCCACCGGTTCCATTTCAACCTCAATAAGTAAATTTTCCTCCTCCACAACAAAAGGGATCTCTTTGTTATTAAACTCTTCTTTGCTTAACAAAGCTTTATAGCTTCCTGAAGTCAATTCAAAAGAGGCAAAGCCATTGTTGTTGGTATGGGTGTAAAGACCGGTGTTTTCAATACCAATCAGCACACCACCTATTGGTTCACCATCCAGTTTGTTTTTTACCAGAAAGTTGACAGTGTAATAGGGTTGCGTGTCTCCAATGAAAACATCATCAATAAACCAGGAATTGATCCGGCTGTTATCGCCTTCAAAAACAAAAGCAATATAAAACGCCTCCTCTCCGGTCAGGTGATTCAGGTTAACGGTCACCACTTCCGGGCCATGGTCTCTGCCAAGTTGCCTTTTAGCAGGCTTTTCACCCTCCCTTGCGGAAGATTTCATATAGTGAGCCCACTCATCGTTCCAGTGTATTGTGTCGGTAGAAGACTGAACCTTAAGTATGTAATTTCCAAGAAAATCATTCACAAAATGTCTGAATTCGAGCATAAGTTCAGATGCCTGGCCTGCATTAATTGGGCGGGTTGTCAGACGAAACAGATTGTCATCGGAGGAGGGATTCCAATGAAAGCGCATTTCGGGACGGGCACCTCCGGCGTTGGTTGTTGGCCATGCACCCCAGTTCGGATGGGTTTTGGTCCATCCTACAGGTATTGCTGAGATTGTCAATCCCGAAAAATCTTCAAAAAAGGGAACCGGATAGGGTTCAAGAGGCGTAAAATGCGCTTTTACAGTTTTATCCTCATCCATGAGTATCATCGTGTTCATGTTATATGGCTCATGGACATCTCCTTCCCAGTGGCTGAAGTCCCAACCATAATCGGGAATGGCCTGTAAAACAACTGTGCGTCCATCTACATATGGGTGTTGACCCGGGGCAGGATTGGTCGATCCATCTCCCTCAGGAGCCTCCATGGTGAGTGTATGGATATCGAAATTGCCGACCTTCACTTTATCCAGATAAAGCCACGCAAATGATGTTTCGTCTTCCTCCCGGACCAGATACACGAAAGCGAGGTGCATTTCTCCGCTAAGCTGACTCATATCTATGATGTATTCTGCCCAGGGGTATCCTAACGAAACCACATCCAAAATAATGGCATTATCATACAGGGTTTCCACGTTATCATAAACCTGATCGACAGCCATAATGTGCAACTTTTCTCTCACGCCGTCCGGTTCGCTGTGGGTAAAACCAAAAAAGGTCAGCCACCGGGCTGCAGGATTATCAAAGTCGATTTGAGGGGTGATAAGCCATTCATTGGCCTGGTAGTTTGACTGATAGCCCTGATAGGCGCGGGCTGATAAATCACCGTCATAGGAATAGATGTTGTTCTGTTGCCAATAGGCTCCAGGTTCTCCGTTGACGTAGGTCCATCCTACCGGTGGGAACACCCCTTCTTCTTCAAAAGACTCAAATAGAATCAGGTCTTCCTGAAGCTGTGAAAAGGAGGTGGTTTTTTCGTTTTTCCGGCCCAGTTTCTCAGACTTGTCCCTGCCATCACTGAAAGCCTGTAACCCCGGGGAAACAAAAAGCAAAAACAGAATCAGAAGAATGTCTCTTTTGTCCAAAATCACTCCTTTTTACCAGGTAATACATATGTTATTAAAGTTTCAAACAGTTCAAATTTAAACAATTCCCGGGCAAGTTGGCATTAATTAAACCAATAGTCGACAGAATCCACCCTAATCAGGGCCGGACATCAAAAAAGGAGGACCTGTAAAAAGCCCTCCTTCAAAACCAAAACCTATTGATAAAAACTGCTATTTAAGTACAAGCACTGCTGCAGGATCAATCACCTGGAAGGTGAAAGACTCTGTAAAATAGAGCTGTACTGTTTTATTGTTGTGAGATTCATAACCAATTGAGAGGTCTTGACCGAGCACCAGGCGGAAGTCTCCTCCACGCTCCGATACCAGATAAGAATCCTTCACATAAGGCGCCATGATGATGCTGCCACCTAAAAGGCTCTCCAACTGTTTGCGCAGCGGATACCCCTTTACGTATGCATTTACCTGCTGCCACTTTTCGGTATTAAGCACCAACGAGTATGGGCCTTCTATAGAGTTGGCCTTCAGCTTTGATACTGCTGTAGCGATTGCACCGGCAATCTCTTCACCGACCTGGGGAAAGGGCATGACATCATAATCGGATCTTTGTTTTAATCCGGCAATCTGACCGGCTTTAAAGCCTTCATAGATTGCTGTTTCTTCAAACTTTGCAATCTCCCTGGCGGCATCCTCCATTGCTTCAAGGTCAATGTCTTCGGCACCACGGGCAACATTATCCAGTTCCCAGATGTTCAACTCAAAAGGAACTCTTGCCTCTACCAGGGGCAACACCTGATGTGTGCCATATTTCACAGCACCTTTCTGATTTGCAGGAACCTGAATGCGCCCTGTTGATAAAGCGGCATAGTCCCAGCCTTTAGGTCCTTCTATATCCAAAAATTTACGTCCGGAAAGAACAGAAGTGAGAACTTCTACAGCTGTCTCATTGATCTCTTCCCATGCGGCATCCGAAATCGGCGCCATTGATTTTCTTAAAATATCCATATTGTCCTCCTTTACTTATTAATTTTTCCAATTCCTAATGAATCTGAGCCACTAGCATGATCACCGTGGTCATGGTCATCGTGATCGTGTCCATGACTTCCCATGATTTCGCCCTCTTTGAACAGCCAGTTACGCAATTCTTCATCCCAACCGGGCATATTGCGACGCAGCCACTCGAGTGCCATGCAGGCATGCTCAATCTCTTCATCGCGATTGTGCGCCATAATGGCTTTCAGGTCGGGGTCGTTGCTGGTAACAACACGCTGGTGGTACCAGTCTACCGCCTCAATTTCCTCCTTTAAACTGTTGAGTGCACGTGAGAAATTTCGTGCCTCTTGTGATAATTCATCTGCTGGTTCGTGATAAGCTGACATAATAAATTGTTTTTAATTGTTATGATTGTTTTAAATTGAATGATTTTTTGATGCCTTAAAATCAGTCGGTATAATCTGATTTGTTTTACACTTCATAAAATCAGGCATATGCAAATGTAACTATTTTGCATATACTATACAAACAATAGCGACACAAGATTTGTTTGATATTTAATAAGTTATCAGATGATTTCTGTTTTGATGATTGATATATGACAAAAACCAATCGGTCGAAACAGGTTTTTCTTTTTGATGCAGATGTATTAGAAACATATGATGCTTTTGTTTATTTTTGCTCCGATATGGTTATTCACAGATGAATAATCACAATTATTACAAAAAAACAAAAGACAGTCATGAAAAAATTACTGAGTCTAATCACAATTGCTGTTATGTTGTTCTCAGCAGGATGTACGACAGACAGCAACAGAAAACAAACTATAACTATGGGTATTATATCTGATAAAGCTGTGGAACAGGTGGTCAAGGATTTGGTTAAGGAGCATGGCGTGGAGAACAAGGAAATGATACATCTTGGCGCCACCCAGGTTGCTGCGTTATGGACAGAGCAGGATGGTAGCACAGAGGATTACAAACGTTTCTGTCTGGAAAGCTATATTGCCGATCAGGAACAACGAAAGGAGCTTTTCAACAAGTTGTCGCGCAATTACGAGTACATCTGGGGCCATTTTAACCAAATGATGCTGGAGCTTACCAAGCCGCTTCATCTCGACTGGGGACCGATTCAGCCTGTTGATGTGATGTTTGGCAGCTATGCACCTGCTGCACACCTTGCGGAAGACTTTTACAAAAACAAAATCGCTTTTCTGACCGTTCTGAATTTTCCTTTTTATTCTCTTGAAGAAAAGAATGAACTCGGTCAGGATTTGGGGCGTCTTGATTGGGCTTATGCCCGGATGGGCGATGTGTTCACCTCACGCATTCCTGCCGAAGTCACACAGCATATTTCGCGTGTCGGAACCGAAGCGGACAACTATGTTTCGGAATACAACATCATCATGGGGCAGCTGGTCAACGATAAGGGAGAGCAACTGTTTCCGGATCATTTGCGCCTGATCACACACTGGGGGCTGCGTGATGAACTGAAGGCAAACTATGACGGTACCGTAGAGGGGTTTAAAAAACAAAGCATAATCTACCAGGTGATGCAACGCATCATCGATCAAAGCATTCCGGAAAAGGTGATCAACAACGACAAGGTAAAATGGAACCCTTTCACAAATGAGGTGCACCTCGAGGGGGAAATCCTATCAACCGAACCCGAGCCTGACACCCGCTACAACCATTTACTGGAGAATTTCCATGCCAGGAAAGCGGCTGACCCTTATGCGCCCAACTATCCGACAGCAATTGAACGCGCTTTCGAGCAAGGGTTGGAAATGAGCATGGAGGAGGTTGAAGCCGTTTTTATCGAACTGGTTAGCTCCCCTGTAATGAAAGAGGTTGGCGGGTTGATTGCAAGCAGGTTGGGACGGGATTTGGAGCCTTTTGATATTTGGTATGATGGCTTTAAGGCGCGCAGCGGTATATCGGATGCTGAACTGGATATAAT
>SKTA01000134.1 GCA_007122745.1 Bacteroidales bacterium | reverse complement strand
TGTTCTGGACGCTGATATTTATTCACTTGCTCCCAATGGCTTGGGATTGGCCTTAACCATCCCAATTCTGATCGTTGTGTTATCATTGCTTGCGGGTTCATATCCTGCATTTTATTTATCCGGTTTAATGCCTTCCACGATATTCAGAACCCAACATTTTTCTGTCAAGGGTAAACCGGGAATCAGAAAAGCGCTTGTGGTATTCCAGATTATTGTTACATCTGTTTTGATTACATCAAGCTACATTATGAGCAGACAGCTTAAAATGGTTGAACAGATGGATCTGGGATATGCACTTGATAACCGCATTGTTTTTGAATTGGGTCATACTTCGATGCGCATATCCTATGAAAGTTTTAAACAGGGATTACAGAGTATTCCTGGTGTTAAAATGGTTTCAGGTTCAGATAAAGTTCCAGGGACGCGCTTTAGTGCAAATCCTTTCGTGGTAGGAACAATTGCCACAGACACACTGGTTGTTCACCGACACATTGCAGATGCGAACTATAAAGAACTTATGAACATAGAAATTATTGAAGGGCGGTGGTTCCGGGATGATTATCGAACCGATTTTGAAAACGTAATTATAAATGAAGCAGCTGTGAATGCTTTTGGGTGGGATACGCCTGTTGGTCAGATAATTGGTCGAATATACATGACCGGGCCTGTAAACAGGCGGGTTATTGGTGTGGTGAAAGATTACCATTTTAAATCGCTGCATGAACCTGTTGAACCTTTGATCATTCTTCTTAAAAGAGGTTCCGGTGAATACATTACAGCTTTATTGGAGGAGGGGAATCAAACCGTTACGATTGACCGCATTCGCTCTGAATGGCATTACTATTTTCCTGGACGTCCTTTCCATTTCTCTTATTTGTCAGAAGCTTTTGATAAATATTATCAGAAAGAACAGAATATGCAGCAGACTGCTTTTTGTTTGGCTGTTTTTACAATAATAATTGCGGCATTGGGTTTGTCAGGGATGTGCAGTCTGGATACAAAAAGCAGACTTCGCGAAATAGGTATACGCAAAGTTTTTGGCGCTTCAACCACAAATATTATACACGATTTTGTAAAACAATACATAATATTAGCGAGCATCGGGTTTGTATTTTCGGTGCCTTTTGTTTATTACTTTATGGGGCGATGGCTGGAAAACTTTACATACAGAATAAGCATCGTGAGCCCAAACAATTATATACTCCCCATGATTATCATTGTTTTGGCGATTGTATTAACTGTTTTCCCTCAAATTAAATCAGCCGCATCCTCCCATCCGGCAAGTATTTTGAAGTATGAGTAGTTAGGTCGTGCAATTGGTTATCTGATATCTTATTGGAATTGCGTTACAGAGATTTTATGCATCGCAGCAACCAATTTCGCATCAACTTTTACCTGATCAGTCACAAGGTCTTTATCGAAAGCCTGCCCCATAAGGGAGGTTTGCCTTATTTTTTGTTTGACGGATCAACTCCCGGTTCTTTTTCAATCAATTTGTTGGCGAAGGAGTGGGTATCCATTTGAATGGCATTGGTTCGTGTTTGGTTACGCCCACTGTTCAGGATCTTTTTCATTGATATATTGCCGGTGGTTGCTTTGGTTAAGACCCATCCAGAGGGTTTGAAACCTGTATTCCTTCAATTCGGTTGAGAAACCGGCATTTACTGTTTCACTTTTGATGTTTTTGCTTAAAACCGGATAAACGGTATTGTCGATATTGAGCCCCCTGATCTTCAGGAATGAGCCGGCAAGCAGTTGAGCGCCCTCCTGAAGGGCTGCCAATGTAGGAATCCGGTTAATAACTTTGTACTAGGGGGTACCTGTATCGCAGTTCACCCGTTTCATAATGGTTGTGCAGCAGTGGCGAATATTCTTTGAACAAATTGCCCAAATGCCCCCTTAGCTTATGTGCATCGCGGGTTCTCAGTGTTATTTCAGGGAATTGTATGGTAACAATGTGAACGTCCTTAGTTTATGTTGTAGTTTGGATTATCCATTGATTAAAAATGGGGTCGGATATGAAGGGTTGTCCGTTCTCTTTGCGAAAAACCAATCCCATTCCTTCAAGATTCTTCAGCGCCCGTGCAACATTTATTTTGGTGGTTTTCAGGCGACCGTAAATGTTTTCGCTCCCGTGCGCCAATGCTTTCAAAGTAAGCACGTGGTCACGACGGGTATAAACATCTTCCCATACTTTTTCCAGATAATCTTTTTCTACCGCAATTATTTGTTGCAGAAGTTCATTACTGGAAGGTATTTTCTTATAGAGGGCTTTGTAAAGTATGGTTTGCTGAAAGGCTAGTTGGGCATAATAAGGATGACAATGGGTAATCGCGGCAATTTGTCGTGGGAAATCCTTCCCACAGTTGATGCCTTCTTCCCTGAAACGGTGTTGCAAATGTCTTACCAGGGCATCTTTTTCCAGGTAAGAAAGATGAACAATCCTTGCCATTCGGTAAAAAGGTGATACCCTGGTAACAAACATAGCCTGCATTACAGATTCATAACTGCCTGAAAAAATGTAAGTGCTGTTTTTGTGTTGCTGAATTTTCGACCGGAAAAGTTTCACCAATTCATCATTTTTATCGAATTTGGTGATGTCGCCAAACTCATCGTATGCACACACCATTTTCCTGTTGTGTCTCTTGCTAAAAGCATCCACAAAATCAATGCTTTCAGCTATTAGTTCCCAATCATTGCGGTCTTTATCGGCAAACCCTGCAATAAACTCAAAATCGTTCAGCACAGCTTTGAGTTTTACATTTTTGATAAGTTCCAGCGCACTGGTTTTGGCCTTATGAAATTGAAGATTAAGTTTATGGTTTTTCAGCACTTCACCGGTAATATTGGCAGAAAGCATATCCATGCCCGGATTGGTGAATATATCCACAAAGGCAGTATACAGTCCTTGTTTTTGTATCCTTTGCAGCACTTCCAATACCAGCGAGGTTTTGCCAAACCTTCGTGGTGCTACCAAAACAATGCTTTGCCCGAGTTTAAGATACTCCATAATCAGAGCAAGTTCTTTCTCCCTGCCTATAAAATTCTTACTGGTTACCGGTTTGCCTGCGTGAGCCATCATACCAAAGTTTGTGCCGTACAAATATATGTATTATATTTTGTATACCATTATTTGTATCATACGTTTTTTTGTATAAAAACGGGTAAAGACTGATAATGGTCAAAGAATTCAAAAAGATATTTTTCATCATAAACCACATCATTCTTCTTTAATATTTTAAGATATTCTTTATTGAAGGATAGTGTTTGCCATGTTTAAATTATTTATGATTGATCACGATTTTTTACGATGTTGTTCCAATTTATATGATTTAATATTCCCGCTGCTCTGCAGCTACGGGGGATCGAAATTCGCCATTCAATGCTACAAATATAATCGCTGCTCTGCAGCTAAACCTGAAACAAGATATCGATCCGTTGTGAACCCCTTCTTAAACGCACCAGCGTTGATTGAAGTGAATGGCGCTTCAACCATATACTTTTCAGCAAAAAAAACACGAACATTGCTGAATGAACCCTAATCTCCACAATAAAAAAAATGCAGGCCGTCCAAAGTCCGGCCTGCATTTCTGTCTTCTTCCTTCGAGCTTCCAGCTTCGAGCTCCTTAATACATCGAAAATCGAAAACCGATCATCGACAATCATTAGTACCCGGAGCCGGGCTCGAACCGGCACGGCCGCAATGGCCACAGGATTTTAAGTCCTGGGTGTCTACCAATTCCACCATCCGGGCAACACCTTAAAATCAATGTAAAGGTAAAAAAAAACCTCTTTGCAGAGGTTGTTTCTTAGAGCGGAAAACGGGACTCGAACCCGCGACCCCGACCTTGGCAAGGTCGTGCTCTACCAACTGAGCTATTTCCGCGTTTGCGGTTGCAAATATACATTTTTTTT
>SKTA01000160.1 GCA_007122745.1 Bacteroidales bacterium | reverse complement strand
TGATCGGCCACCAGGGGAAGGCATTGAAAAAGATCGGTACGGAAGCCCGCAAGGACATTGAAACCTTCATCGAGAAAAAGGTTTTTCTTGAACTCTATGTAAAGGTCAGCAAAAACTGGCGGGAGGATGAAATGCAGCTGAAGCGTTTTGGATACAGGTAACAATAAATAACAATAAACCATGAAGCTAAATCATAGCTTACTTACCATTTCGATAGCGGTACTCCTGTTCGGCGGATGTCGCAGTGAAGTACCATCAAACATCAACCTCGAGCAGGCGCACAATCTCAAAACCCAGCATATCATTGCGCCTGGTAATGGCACAATCGGTATCATCCATAATGGCAGTGTGCATATGTATTATTATGATGAACGGGAAGGCTGGCTTGCTGATGATGTTACGCGCTTTGACATTCCCGATGGAAACAGGGGCATTCTTTCGATGGGAATGGGAACTATTGGCGTTGTGATGGATGATCAGCTGAATTTTTTCAGGGTGAATACCTTTAATGAATGGCAGGAGCAGCCGCATCTTTGCTTTTCATTACCAAAGAAATACGACCGATTGGTTTCTATGCATATGCCCTGGGAGATCGGAGTTTTGGGGATTGAACAGGAAGGTGTGCTTAACTTTTATTTTTATTATGATGATGACTGGCACCACGATCCCACGTCGGGTTTTAATGTACCAGCAGGGATCTCATCCTACTACCCGACAGGTGAAATGACCATTGCTATCGTTGATAACCAAAAACTGGGTTTGTATTTTTTAGGCCCGGAAGAGGGCTGGTCATTTATGGATCACGACAACTTTATCTTGCTGCTTCCGGATCATTATCAAGGGATCATCCCTGTGGGCACAAGCAGAATGGCTGTTTTGGAAGGGCAAAACCTGAATTTTTATGCCCTCGATCTCGAAAACGACCGTTGGGTGCTTCATACTGACCTAAAGTTCGACCTGCCATTTTGATGTCAGGCCATTTTCCTCGAGTGTTTCGCGCAGAAATTTTGCCGTATAGGAGTTTTGCTCTCTGGCAATCGCTTCAGGATTACCGGCTACAACAATTTTGCCACCGCGATCCCCTCCTTCGGGTCCAAGATCTATGATGTGGTCTGCGACCTTGATCACATCCATGTTGTGTTCGATTACAATCACGGTATTGCCCCGGTCAACCAGGCGGTGCAGCACCTCCATCAGCACGCGGACATCCTCAAAATGGAGTCCGGTTGTGGGCTCATCCAGGATATATAGCGTTTTGCCCGTATCACGCCGCGACAGTTCAGCAGACAGTTTAACCCGCTGGGCCTCGCCTCCTGATAAAGTCGTACTGCTCTGGCCTAATGTAATGTAGCCGAGTCCAACATCATTAAGGGTTTTCAGCTTGTTTACAATATAAGGGATATGTTCGAAGAAGCTCAAAGCCTGGCTGATGCTCATATTTAAGACATCGTTGATGGTTTTTCCCTTGTATCGCACTTCGAGGGTTTCCCTGTTGTAACGTTTTCCCTGACAACTTTCGCAATGCACGTGCACATCGGGCAAAAAGTTCATCTCTATGACCCGGACACCTCCCCCCTGGCAGGTTTCACAGCGGCCTCCTTTTACATTGAAGGAGAAGCGGCCCGGCTTGTAACCACGCACCTGCGACTCCGGCAGGGCTGCGAATAGCTTCCGGATCTCATCAAAAAGTTTGGTATAGGTAGACGGATTTGATCGCGGTGTACGTCCGATCGGCGACTGGTCCACCTCAATCACCTTATCCAGATGCTCCAGTCCGAGGACCTCCTTGTAAGGCAACGCCTGTTTCTCAGATCGGTGAAAATGCTGACTCAACACAGGATAGAGCGTTTCGTTGATGAGCGACGACTTGCCGCTTCCAGACACCCCGGTGACACAGATCAACTTGCCTAATGGGACTTCCAGATCAACATTTTTCAGGTTGTTGCCCCTGGCTCCCTTCAAAGTCAACACCTGCCCGTTCCCCTGCCGTCTTTGCAGCGGGACGGGGATCTCCTTTCTCCCGTTCAGGTAGGCCGCGGTTATGGAAGCATGTTGCATCAGCTGCAGCGGTGTGCCGCTGGCAACAACTTCGCCGCCGTTGGCGCCGGCACCCGGACCGATATCCAGCACGTAGTCAGCAGCAAGGATCATATCCCTGTCGTGCTCCACAACGATAACCGAGTTGCCGATATCACGCAGTTCCTTCAAGGCATCGATCAGCCTGTGGTTGTCACGCCGGTGCAGGCCGATGCTTGGTTCATCAAGGATATAGAGTACGCCTGTAAGCTGCGAACCGATCTGGGTTGCCAGACGGATGCGCTGACTCTCTCCCCCCGACAAGCTTCTAGCCGGCCGGTTGAGCGACAGGTAATCCAGCCCTACATTCAATAAGAAACCCAGTCTCAAACTAAGTTCCCGCAATATTTCCGACGCAATGTGCCTCCTCCGGTCATCAAGAAGCTCAGGCAAACGATCCATCTCCTTCTTTAACCGGATCATGTCCATTTCGGCATAATCTGCAATACTCTTGCTATCGATCAGAAAATGAAGGGATTCTTTATGCAGCCGTTTCCCGTGACATTCCGGACAAGCTTTCCGGCGCATGAATCCTGCAGCCCAGCGGCGCAGGGCCCCTGAAGAGCTGTCATCGTATTGATTTTGAATAAAATGGATGATGCCTTCGAAATTGAGTGAATACGTACTGGTGACACCAAGACTTTCGTGTTTCACGCGAAACACCTCGTCCGAGCCATATAAAATGGTATTCAAAGCCTCCTCACCGATTTGGTCAATGGGCGTATTCAGGCCAAAGCCATATTTTAATCCGATAGCCTCAATTTGTTTGGTGATCCAGGCATTGCCTGTTTTCTTGACCGGTGCAATGCCTCCCGCTTTGATTGACAACGAGGGATCAGGAATGATCTTGTCGATATCCATTTCACTGACAGTGCCCAGTCCGTTGCAATGCGGACAAGCCCCATAGGGGGAGTTGAAAGAGAATGTATTTGGCTCGGGTTCTTTATATGCAATTCCGGATACCGGACACATCAGGTTTTTGCTGAAATGATGGACGCTGCCATCTGCTTCATCAACAACCATGACCATCCCTTTGCCATGTTTTAATGCGGTTTGCAAGGAAGCTTTCAAGTGCTTGCGGCCCTGAGCCCTCACTTTAAGACGGTCAATCAGGGTTTCGATATCATGCACCTTGTAGCGGTCAACCTTCATGCCGGGAACCACCTCTTGTATCTCTCCGTCAACACGCACCCTCAGGAAACCCTGTTTCCGCACTTGCTCGAAAAGCTCCCGGTAATGACCCTTCCGTCCTTTGACCAGGGGGGCAAGAATCAGGATGTTTCTCTCATCAAATCGACTCAGCACAAGATCCAGAATCTGTTCCTCGGTATAGCGCACCATTTTCTCACCTGTTACATAAGAATGTGCTTCTCCGATCCGGGCAAACAGCAGCCGAAGAAAGTCATAGATCTCCGTGATCGTACCAACGGTAGAGCGCGGATTGCGACCGCCTGCCTTTTGTTCAATGCTGATTACGGGGTTCAGGCCGCTTATCTTATCCACGTCAGGACGTTCAAGAGCTCCCAGAAACTGGCGGGCATAAGCGGAGAAAGTTTCAATGTAGCGCCGCTGCCCCTCAGCATAGATGGTATCAAATGCCAGCGACGATTTTCCCGAACCGCTCAGTCCGGTAATGACTGTCAGCGCATTACGCGGAATCACCACATCAATGTCTTTCAGATTGTGTTCCCTGGCGCCAAATACCTCCAGCTGAGCCGCATAAATGTTTGCAGATGCCGTTTCCATGATAAAAAACAATCTGCAAAGGTACGGATTATTCACACATCAGAGAATTTTGTTACTTTTGAAATAGCATTTATAGATGGAAGATGAGAGTGAATTGGAACATAGT
>SKTA01000218.1 GCA_007122745.1 Bacteroidales bacterium | reverse complement strand
CAATTCAATAAAAAACAAAAGTATAACAGGTGTAAGGAAACAGGTAACTGGTAGTCGGTGCAGCACGGCAAGGGAATGTATCGATCGCGTAAGCTGCCTATATGTTGTTTTTTGTTAAGCACAAATATATATTTTTTTTTTTTACTAATTGCAACTTTTTTAACTTTTTTTCGCACTTTTTTTTATCCGATTCTAAAGATATATACTTTCTCTGCATTGAATCCCGCTCGTTTATTATATATTCCGGATTTCACCAGACACATAGTTTTGTCCGCCATCATGCCTAATTAATCGCTCTTTTGTGATTAATAAGAAACATCAACCCACGATGTGATGGTCTTTCCCAATAATCCCGCTTTGAAATAGTTTCTTATATAGATATATAATATGATCCATGAATAAAAGATTTCAAAATTAAAACAGAATAAGATGCAATTACGGAAAAGTCACGTGCAAAACAGAAAAATAGCGTGCAAAAACAGAAAATGCGTGCAAAAGCAGGAAAGCAGAGAGTTGCTGGTGATAAATACCAAACCTTTAGTCGGCTTCGCTCTGCGCCATGCCCTGGAAGCTCAACGGATTGAGACCGGTGAGTTTTTTGAAGTTGCGACGGCAGGTACTCGCATTGCTGAAACCGCATTTGTCGGCAATCTGATCGGAGGTCAACATATTGTTAGCAGGATCTGAAAGCAGCTTCTTTGCTTCATTCACCCTGAAGGTGTTGATGAAGGTACTGAAATTCTCACCACTGCCCTCAGCTATCGCTCTCGATATGTATTTTTCGTTCGTATGAAGCGAATACGCCAAATCGGAAATGCTTAAGTCAGGGTTGAGGTAGCTTTTGTTTCTTACAATATGTACCCTGATTCGTTGAAACAGGCTAAAGAACTTGCCATTTTCTGTTTGTGCGCCGTTGTAATTGTTTTCAGGTGTGATCTCCATGTCGACAGATTCCCGAACCAAAAGATTGTTGTGGAGTTTCCGCTCTGTGAACAACTCCAGGTTGCGCTGAAGAAGCGCATACTTCTTATTTCGCAAGTTCAGATACATGGTCAATGTTACAATCGAAAACACAAAGGCCAGAAAAGCAAACAGCGAACGATTTCGTAAAGCCATTTTCTTGAAGTAAAGTTCGGAATTTAGGGCATCAAGATCAAACATGTTTTTGTCGAGCTCATAAATGGCACGAAATTGAGCTATATTGGCATCCGAGCGTTTTGAAATCAGCGATTGCGTAATGCTGTCCAGGCGCGAAAGGCCCTCCTGTAGCATGTCCGTCTGACCCAAATGCGCATACAGCTTCGTTTTAAGCGTATAGAAATTTTTTAACTTTTCGTCGTTTCCCAATGGCATGATCAACTCTGCTGAACGCCTTAGTTGTTGTTCGGCCGATGCAAAATCTCCTCTGTGTATGTAATATTCTGTCACCAGAATCAAACCGGATGCTTGCAAAAAGAGATCATTCAAGTCGTAGCTTAGCTGCAATGCTGAGTCAAGTGCCTGCTTTGCTTCATCGTAATTATGCCCTCTAAGCAAAAAATTTCCCAGGTCGTAATAACTCTTCAACAAATCATGTTTTGTCTCCAGCTCCGAAAATACGGCTATTGCCAGACGAAGGTTGCGGATGCCGGTATCAGTGTCTCCGTCCAGAGCCTCTAAAATACCAAGGTTGTGATAGCAAAGAGCAGTATGATAAAGGTCATCGTTGTCAGTAAAGTACCTGAGGGCTTCTTCAAGGTATTGCCTGCCATCTGTGGATTGTCCGAGCAGGTTATGCAAATGGCCGATGTTGATGTATGTCTGGTAAATGCTCAGCGAGTCGGCCAGCTCTTCAGCCAGCCGCAATGAGTTGAAATATGCCCCGGTGGCATCCGCATAGCGAGACAGCAATTTGTAGGCAATGCCAAGATTGTTCCAACAGTTTTCTGCAAAGGCCGTTTCATTCGCAGCATATTCGGTTTCAAGGGCTCTTTCGTAATAATAGGATGAGCAGAAATACTTTCCTTTATAATAACGAACCATGCCAAGCCAATAGTAGCTTTGCCCTTCCAAAGAGTCATTTTCAAGTGAAGTGGCTATCAACAGGGCCTTTTGTGCAAGGCTGTCGGCAATGTGAATATCTGTGTGTATCGTTGCGCTCACTTGCCGCAGCAAATCCCTTACGGCTGCAGGGGAGTTCTGATTGCCTGCCTGAAGTGACAGTGTTGTTTGAAAAAAAAAGCAAACAATAATCAATATCCGATGTGCAATTGGGGTTCTATTCATATACAGAAAGGCACACTGTTAAGACATAAAGGCATATCAAAAATAATAAAAAAACCGGAAATAGGTAGCACTGTGGTTTTTTTATTATTGTACCCCGGCTAAAGCCTGAACAACCTAAACGCATTCGCCGTAGTAGCTGCAACCACCTCAGCCCTTGAAGCACCTTTGATGCCGGCAACGGCCTCTGCAATGTGCACAAGAAAAGCACTCTCGTTACGTTTTCCGCGATGCGGAACCGGCGCGAGGTAAGGTGCATCCGTCTCCAGAATGATTTGCTCCAGTCCGACAGCCCTGACAACCTCAGCCATGGAGCTCTTCTTATAGGTGACAACTCCGCCGATGCCGAGCATGAAGCCCATGTCGATGGCCATTTTCGCCTGCTGCACATCGCCCGGGAAACAGTGAAACACGCCGGTAAACGACAAGTGCTTGTGTGCCTCCAGCACGTCAAACAGCTCCTTCATGGAGTTGCGCGAATGCAGCACCAGCGGCAGTCCAAACTGCACGGCCCAGTGAATGTGCTGTGACAGTGCTTCCTTTTGCTGTGCCTCAAAAGTCTTGTCCCAGTAAAGGTCAATGCCTGTCTCCCCCACTGCAACAAAATCCTCCTTCTCAAGCCAGTTCCCGATAATGTCAAGTTCTTCTTTGTAATTTTCCTTTACTGATGTAGGATGCAAAGCCATCATGGGCAGGCAAATTCCCGGAAACTCCGCGGCAACGCCCAGCATGGAGGAGACAGTCGTGCTGTCAATATTCGGCATCAGCTGGAGTTTGACGCCGGCTGCCACGGCACGCTCAATTACCGCCTTGCGGTCAGCGTCAAACTGCCCTAAGTAAATATGTGTATGCGTGTCGATCAGTTTCAAACCGTGATTCATTTGATGGACAGCTCAAGCGCTGTCCCTACATCTGTTCGAATATTCCAGGTTGCAAGCTGGCTTTTGGACAGCTCAAGCGCTGTCCCTACCAGTTTTTCCACTGTAAGATATACAGGCCGGCCAAGTCCGGCCTATACTCTCAGTTCTCAGTTCCCAGATCTCAGCTCCCAGATCTCCCTTCCAGCTTCGAACTTTCTCAATCGATCATCGAAAATCGACAATTGAAAATCATTTGCAAATCTGCTAATCTGCACATCTGCTAATTAACCAATTACCTTCAGTTTCTTGCCGACCTTAATGAAGGCTTCAACACATTGATCGAGGTGTTCGGTTTCGTGGGCGGCAGAAACCTGCACACGGATGCGTGCCTGGCCTTTGGGCACCACGGGATAATAGAATCCGATCACGTAGATCCCCTCATCCAGCAATTTTGCGGCAAACTCCTGTGAAAGGGGTGCATCGTAAAGCATAACGGCAATGATCGCAGACTGTGTGGGCTTGAGGTCGAAGCCGGCATTCTTCATCTTGCCCATGAAGTAGTCGGTGTTACGATGCAGTTTATCCTGCAGTTCGTGCGTTTCCGCCATTATGTCAAACATCTTAATGCCGGCATTTACAACCGATGGGGGCAATGAGTTTGAGAAGAGGTATGGCCTTGAGCGCTGACGCAACAGTTCGATGATCTCCTTGCGGCCGGTTGTAAATCCACCGATCGCACCACCAAATGCCTTACCGAGTGTACCTGTAATGATGTCCACTTCGCCGCGGATATCAAAATGTTCGGTAACACCGCGACCTGTTTTTCCAACCACACCCGCAGAGTGACACTCATCAACCATCACAAGTGCGTCATATTTCTCAGCCAATTCCACGATCTTGTCCATCGGAGCGGTATTGCCATCCATTGAGAACACACCGTCTGTTACGATAATGCGAAAACGCTGTGCCTGGGCTTCTTTAAGCTTGGCCTCAAGGTCTTCCATATCGGCATTTTTGTAGCGATAACGCGCTGCTTTGCACAACCTCACCCCATCGATAATGGAGGCGTGGTTGAGAGAGTCGGAGATGATGGCATCCTCGTGGGTGAGTATGGGTTCAAAAACACCGCCATTTGCATCAAAGCATGCTGCATACAAAATGGTGTCATCCGTTCCGAAAAACTCGGCGATCTTGGCTTCGAGCTTTTTATGAAGGTCCTGGGTGCCGCAGATAAAACGCACTGAAGACATACCAAACCCATGTGAATCCATGCCCTCTTTTGCTGCCTGTATCAAGTCAGGGTGATTTGACAGTCCAAGATAATTGTTGGCGCAGAAGTTCAGGACTTCCTGGCCTGATTGAACTTTGATCTTCGCATCCTGGGGAGTCACAATGATGCGCTCCTCCTTATACAATCCGGCATCGCGTATGCTTTTGATCTCTTGCTGAAGGTGTTCTTTGATTTTTCCGTACATATAATGTTTTTTCTTTTAATGATGATAAATTGAGAATTTACTTTTTTCAGCCACAAAGATAAACAGATGGGGCAAATTAATTAAAGAAAAATTTCTATTTTTGCCAACGAAGGTGGGAAAATGGGAATATGAGATCTGAAGGTGCAAGAGGGTGATCCAGCCTGTCATCCTGAACCCATTCACTTCTTTCAGGGCAGGCTCTGTGAAGGATCTGTTTGGCAACACCTTGTCATCCTGAACCCATTCACTTCTTTCAGGGCAGGCTCTGTGAAGGATCTCTCAGCTACCTGACAGATTCTTCGCTAACGCTCAGAATGACAGGAAAAGCAAACAGATTCTTCGCTAACGCTCAGAATGACAAATTGCAATAAACAACTAAACCATACTTTATACAAACCCTTAAAAATCAACAAATACATGAAAAACATATTGGTTGTTGGATCGGCCGGACAGATTGGTTCGGAGCTTGTTTTGACTTTACGCGAAATTTACGGCGGTGATAAGGTGGTTGCCGGCATCAGAAAAACAAAACCCTCTAAAAAGCTTACTGAAACGGGCCCTTGTGAAGTGGTCGACGCGCTTGACACGAAAGCCCTTGTGGAAGTGGTTGACAAGTATAAGATTGATGTCATCATTAACATGGCGGCAATCCTTTCGGGCACCGGTGAAAAGAATCCGATGCTGGCCTGGGATGTCAACATGAACGGTTTGATCAACATTCTTGAGCTGGCGCGTGAACGCAAAATGAAGCAGGTCCTCGTACCCAGCTCGATTGCCGTTTTTGGTCCTACCACACCCGTTGATGACACACCGCAGGAAACCATCCTAAAGCCAACCACCATTTATGGCGTTACCAAAGTGGCCGGTGAGTTGCTTGGCGATTATTACGTAAAACGTTATGGCATGGATGTCAGGGGACTTCGTTACCCCGGGATCATCAGTCATGAAACCCTCCCGGGTGGTGGCACTACCGATTACGCTGTGGCCATTTATTACGAAGCCATCAAAAACAAGAAATACACCTGCTTCGTAAACGAAAACACCCGCCTGCCAATGATGTACATGCCCGACTGCCTCAAGGCCACCGTCGACCTGATGGAAGCGGATTTCTCCAAACTCAATTACCACTGCGACTACAACGTGGGAGCCATGAGCTTTACCGTTGCTGAAATGGCCGAGTCGATCAAAAAGCACATACCTGAGTTTGAGATCGATTACGAACCGGACTTCCGCCAGGCCATTGCCGACTCGTGGCCAAACTCTGTTGACGACAGCGCAGCAAGAAATGATTGGGGCTGGAAGCCCGACTTTGACCTGGATGCGATGACCGCAGACATGTTGAAAGCCATTGGAGAAAAGCACGCCAAAGGGCTTATCTGATTTCGACACAAAGGCAACTGCTTTCTGAGGCACAGATATATCAAATGCTATAATCTTAGCCTACATTATTCATAAAAGCAAACAAGGATAAAAGTGCTTTTCCTTCAGGCTATCTGCTTCGTAGCGAAAGCCTTGAAATAGAATACTATGTCGGTGGCTTTCGACGCCAGGTTTGAAAAATAATTGTAACTTGTGTACCACTAATGCGGCACCTGCAGAAATACTTGCCATCAATGATTACAAGCAGCTTTGCAATCTAATTGACACATTTTCACGAAATCACGCAATTATGAAAAAAACGATTACTTTTCTTTTGTTTCTTGTTGCTGCGATTTTTTTATCTAACATTTTTGCGCAAAGTCAAGCCGGATTATCTTCCGTAATGCAATCGTACAGCCTTGACAATCCACCCCCCGGTGGAGTTATCACCTATATCCAGGCAGGCGACTCCATCGTTGACACATTTATTCACGATCCGAATGAGGAGGTTCGGGTCATCGTTCAATTCAGTTCGCCGCCGCTTGCCAACTACTTAAGTGGGCGAGGTACGGTAAGACATACCGGCTACGAGACGGCCAGCACCAACATCGTACGCGAGCAATACAGTTTTCGCAGCGCCCTGGGTGCCATTGAGGGCCGGCATAATTCAGAAGAACACCCTTATCGTTTGCCAGCCGAAACAGAAATTCGCCATGAATACCAGTTGGTTTTGAATGGCATGGCACTGACAACGCGGCAGTGGGTTGTTGATGAGATCAAAGAGTTGCCATATGTGCTGAGTGTGCACACGGACGAAAAGGTTTATGCACTGCTTGATGCAAGCGTTGCCCATATTGGTGCTGAAGCGATATGGACGGATTACGGCATAACCGGTGAAGGCATCGTGGTGGGTATCCTCGACACAGGCATTGATTACATGCATCCTGACCTGGGCGGCGGCATTGGGGAGGGTTATAAGGTGCTTGGCGGCTGGGATTTCGTAAGCGGGAACGCCGATCCGATGGATGACCACCGCCACGGCACGCACGTGGCTGGCATTGTAGCGGCCGATGGTGTCCTGAAGGGGGTTGCGCCTGCAGCAAAACTGATGGCCTATAAAGTGCTTGGTGCCGATGGCAGCGGTTTGTGGTCATGGACCATTGGCGGCATTGAGCAAGCTGTTGCCGACGGTGTTCACATTTTGAACGCCAGCCTGGGTGGCCCCGGCAATCCTGACGACCCAACGTCAACAGCCATCGACAATGCCTCTGCAGCCGGCGTTTTATGTGTTGTGGCTGCAGGAAACATCGGCCCGGGTTATTATTCGATTATCTCGCCGGGTTGTGCCCGCAGCGCATTAACAGTAGGAGCTACAGCCCTCAATGACAACATAGCCGGCTTCAGCTCGCGTGGCCCGGAACCAACCTTTCACCTCACCAAACCCGATGTCCTTGCCCCAGGGGTGTCGACCCTGGCGCCCGTGTTAAACGGCCAATATGCCAGACTTAGCGGAACCTCCATGGCCACCCCCCACGTCGCCGGCGCAGCCGCCCTCTTTTTGCAACAACATCCCGGTTTTAACACATCGCAGCTTAAAAGCATCTTCTCCCATACCGCCATTGACCTGGGCTACGACGTGTGGACGCAAGGAACAGGAAGGATTGACCTGGTAAATGCCTTTGAATTACCCGAAATCATTGTGGAACCGCCAAAACTTAGCATGGGCAGCGTGGACTTAACAGAAGATACCTGGACAAGCACGAAATCCGTCACCGTTACAAACTATGAATCCTACAGCAAATCAGTAAATATAAACATCGCCGGCGACTTTCCGGAAGGCGCCCTGCTTACGGTGACACCCGAAAGTTTTACCCTGCCGCCCCAATCATCACAAGAACTTACCATTACCCTGGAGGTAAACAATGCCCTCGTACCTTTCCCGGACAATGATCCTTCAAGCTTTACAGACAGTTTTCAACTCCTGGTTGATGAGAAAGAAATCAACGTGCCGATTGTTTTCGTCAAAAACAGGATTTTAAAACTACAATTTGATGAACCTCCCACGAATGTTGTGATTGGCGGTGAAAACATCTCACCAAATACATTATCTTTCTTCGACCCCGGTTTAGAAATAGTTGCATTTATTCCAGAAGGCTTGTATGACATAGTGGTTGTATATGATGATGGCGAAACAATAGTTTTCAGAGAAGATGTTGAAGTAGATTCATTTGTTTTATTGCAGGTAAGCAAAGCTGAGGCTACAAATCATGTTGTTGCACATAATGTTGACGAAAACGGAAGAATTATGATCCCTCCATGGCTTTGTGAACAATTTTACACTGCACACTTTAATTTAATCAGGCTGAGATTTATTCCCGGCTACATCAACAGGCAGATATCAGACTTCAGTAATTTTAATTGGTCTTGGGCAACATCACACCATTCGTCTGATAATGAGCATATATATGTTTATGGTGATGCTTTATCGGAATGCAACTCAGATGTAGTGCAAAGTTTCGAACCCGATGCACTCAAACGATTTAGCTTTTCATACCCCAATCTTGAACCCGGTCACCAGCTGTTTCCCATACTGAGTTTGCAGGTCGCCGGATTTAAAGCTTATGTTTATGACAGCTGGGCAGAACCCCGGGAGCACCCGTTTGCGCAAACTGTTTTTGTCTCCCCTAACTTCCGCTACAGCAGCAACCAATTCTCTTTCTATATTGACACATATGATTTTTCCGGGCATCCATTTTTTGCATTACCGGAAGACCTGTTGTTTAAGAGCGCGAGCTTCTCAATCGATGACAACAATAAGCATTATGCATTCAATCATTATTATAGCTTTTACCCCCTGTCTTTTCATAAAAGCATACTCCCGTCAGACTTTGATGTGTTCAGAGTTGGTTTAAGCCCCCCGGTGAGTTATGGGTCACTTTATATATTGAGCGACAGAATCATACTTTACAACCTCTTGTTTTTGTCCCAAATGAAGGACCATGAAAGCAAGGACGAAATGCCTTACAGGTTGTTTAAAGACGCTACACTGACATCAGGTGGTAATTTGTTTGATGACCTGGCAATTATACCTGTTGGGAGCCCCAATGTAGGAATGGCCGGTGAGTTGCCGCTGCAGCCCGGATCATACGTTCTTGAGCTTGACTATGAATCCTATGCCATTCATGGTCAGGAGGGAAATGCCACAGCCAGGCTGGGTTTTGACAACTCCGGGCTAACGGGGCACACGCCAATACCAATGCTGAAGTCATTAAACATTGAGTCCAATGGGCAGATTACTGACTTTGTTGGTCTCTGCCAGGAGGCAACGATTCAGTTCAGCATAAACATGCCGGATGACTATGCTGCGCCCGAAGAAGTTTCACTGGAGGTTAGAACTGAAAACAAAAACACGTGGGCTGCTTTACAGCTCGAGCACGATGACACCCTTTTTTGGGCAGAGGTTCCTGACACATTGCCCGAAGGTTTTGTTAGTATACGAATAAGGGTGGAGGATCCTGCAGAAAGCTTTGTGGAATATATTGCCCAGCCTGCTTTCTTACGAGCCCCAATTACCCTGCCCGAAGTTTATACATTGGCGTCCGATGATATTTTTGGGACGTCTGCTTCATTTGATGGATTTGTTGCATTTGATGGCGGAGCAAGCATTACTGAACGCGGGATGGTCTGGAGCAAAAGCGGCAACCCCTCTCTTGAGCACAACAACGGGTTTACGAATGATGGCCAGGGAATTGGCAGATATACAAGCAACTTAAACGGCCTGGAAGCTGAAACAACCTATTATGTGAGGGCCTACGCCACCAATGCGCATGACACTGCCTATGGTGAGGAAATCATGTTTGTTACCCTTGACCTTATTGAATGTTATCCTGAACAGCTGCCTTTCAACCAGGAGTTTGACCAGGCTTCACCCCCGGGTTTGCCGGTTTGCTGGTACAGCAACGGGGTAAACAGTTTCCAGGTAGATGTTGCGCAATGGTTTTATCATCATGGCCAATTAACTAGTGCCAGGTTAAACTACCAGGCGTTTAGCCAGGCCATTTTGATCACACCAAGGGTGGTTGTTAATGGCCAAACCGTCAGGATGCGCTTCAGCGCATGGCCTGGTGACCTTAAGCCCCCGGCGTTCCTTGTCGTTGGGACGATATCTGACCCCGACGACTACAATACCTTTGTGCCGTACCGCGAGTTTTCCCTGGAGCATCAACAACAGGACCCCTGGATATTATTGGAGGCTTACTTCGAAGACATTGAATCAACCGAAACACATTTTGCAATTAAGGTGGGAGACTATACCACAAATGAAGAAGGCCTGTTGTATGTTAAGGACTTGCTGGTTGAGCACCCCCCCTCGTGCCCTGAACCATATCATCTGCAGGTTACTGATATAGACACCAATTCGGCACTGCTGCAATGGTCGCAGTATGGCGATTTTACAACATGGGATATGTTATTGGGCACAGAAGGCTTTGACCCAAACACAGAAGGCACACTTGTTGAGCATATTTCTCAACCTTATTACTTCGCCTATGATCTTGATTTTAATATGAGCTACGAGTTTTATGCCAGGGTTCATTGCGAACAGGCGACATCTGGATGGTCAATTCCACAAAGGTTTACTACCAGCTGTGAGGAGCTAAGCATCCCGTTCTTTGAAGACTTCGACACATGGACGTATCCAAACTTAGATGTGTGTTGGTCTTCTTTGGGGAGCCTGGTGAATGGCAATTTTAATGTTGACATTTCCAATTGCAAGTATCATTCACCACACCAGAGCGCCAGGTTATTCTGCATAGGCGACTCGTATGCCACACTGCTAACACCGCAAATTCCCGGTGACCTGACCGTTTCCACGTTGAGCTTTATGACTTTGCTGGGAGACTGTCCCGAGATCGCCTATCTACAAATAGGCCTCATGTCAGATCCTGAAGATATAAATACTTTTTCGCTGATAGAGGTCTTCGAAGTGACCAATAAAATTGGTGACCCCTGGCATTCTTTTGAGACATCCTTTGATTATGGGGAGGAAGCAGACAGGTATTTGGCTTTTCGGATAGAGTGTTCCACCTGGGACTATTGGACAAGGTTGTTTATCGACGATGTGTCAATTTCTTTGCCTGAATACCAAATCGATGTAACCGTTAGCCCTTTCGGGGCAGGTACAGTCGAGGGCGCCGGCGTGTATCAACATGGTGAACAAGTGACCCTGTCAGCCAGCCCGGCCGAAAACCATGTTTTCGTAAACTGGACTGAGGATGTCTTTGTGGTGTCGGGCCATGCATCATACACGTTTACAGCCGGGGCAAACCGCCAGCTCATAGCCAATTTCGCGGCTGAAACGACAGGCGTGCCGGATTTAAGGGTGCTGGAAGACCACACGCTCGCCGATGGCGAAGTGGCCTGCTTTGATGCATTGGTGTCTATATACCTGTCAGGCCCGGGTGGCCCGTTCGTGGTGGAGCTTGGTGGTCACGTCAGCCTGATCGCCGGCGAATACATCATGATGCTGCCCGGCACACATGCCAAGGAAGGGAGCTACCTGCACGCATACATTGCCCCGGATGGCCCGTTCTGTAGCGAAAAAGAGCCCGATGTGCCGGTTGTGGTAAAAGCCGGCGAACCACCGGACGAACTTGATGCCATAAGCCCCACCCAACTTGCCGGCAATGAGCAAGAGATGACCTTCAGGATCTATCCAAACCCAACACAGGATCAGTTCACCCTGGAAATGCTTCATTATAACATTCGCCAAGACATTACCATTGAGATCTTTAACATGCACGGCACGCTGGTCAAAAATCGAAAATTTACGGCTACCCGGCAGCAAACATTCAGCCTCGAAGGCCGACAACCGGGCATTTATCTGATCCGCGTGTTACAGGTTGACCAGACAGGCGTTGAAAGGCTGATCAAAGAATAAAAATATGGCATTCATGCTGTGTAAGCCTAATATTTTTAAAAAAGACCTGCAAGAAACAACAGAAACATTTCCTGTTTTTTTTCAAAAAAAAGCGTAGTTTTGTAAGCCTTAAAACCGGGTAACAGGATGGATCAATTCATAGTTTCAGCACGCAAATACCGCCCCGCCACGTTTGACATGGTGGTTGGCCAGCGTGCCATTACGAACACCCTGAAAAATGCCATCAGGACAAAACACCTGGCCCAGTCTTTCCTGTTTTGCGGACCAAGGGGGGTTGGAAAAACAACCTGTGCCCGCATCCTGGCAAAAACGATCAACTGCGAAAACATCACCGAAAACATTGAAGCGTGCAATGCTTGTGAATCCTGCCTTTCCTTTAACCGGAGCCACTCTTTCAATGTCCATGAACTGGATGCTGCGTCAAACAATTCGGTGGATGGCATCCGGACGCTGATTGACCAGGTAAGGATCCCTCCCCAGGTTGGGAATTACAAAGTGTATATCATCGATGAGGTGCACATGCTTTCCCAGCAGGCATTCAACGCATTTCTGAAAACCCTGGAAGAGCCGCCGGCTTATGCCAAGTTTATTCTGGCTACCACAGAAAAACACAAGATCATCCCCACCATTTTGTCGCGTTGCCAGATATTTGACTTTGCCCGGATCAAAACGGACGACATCACCAAACAGCTGGCATATGTGGCAGAGAAGGAGGGTGTTGATGCAGAAACACATGGGCTTCACATTATCAGCCAAAAAGCTGACGGCGCCATGCGGGATGCTTTATCGATCTTTGACCAGATCGTTAGTTTTACCGGCAACAAACTTAGCTACAAACAGGTGATCGAAAACCTGAATGTACTGGATTATGACTATTTTTTCCGGATGACAGACCTCATTCTGGAAGAGAAAACCACAGAGATGCTTTTACTTGTGGATGACATCATCCAGAAGGGTTTTGAAGGTGCCGACTTCATTAGCGGATACGGAACACATCTCCGCAACCTTCTGGTAAGCAAAGACCCTGCTACCGTTAAGCTTATTGAAACCAGCGAAGACATTCAGAAAAAATATATTGACCAGACTGACAAGGCCCCGGCATTGTTTCTAATGAATGCCCTGGAGATCAACAACAAGGCGGATGCCACTTACAAGAATAGCAGCAATAAGCGACTCACCCTTGAGTTGGCCCTGCTGCAGATGGCAGCACACGTAAAAAAAAAAGCCTGACGGCAACACTTCCCCCGGTTTTAAAGCATGATCCGGTAAGAAGGCCTGTAATAAAGACACCGGTAACAAAGCAGGAACCAAAAACCTCTGTTAAACCTGAACAAGCCACTTCCCCGGCATCAGGAAAAGTGGATTCAGGAGCCATCCATAAGATCAGCCTCAAAATCAATCAAACAAAAGAAAAACATGATCCGGCTGTAAAAGGGGAAACCGAAAGTCCTGCAGACTTCCCTTCAGAAAACTTTTCACGGGAGCAGTTTATTGCTGCCTGGAATAATATTGCGGATTCATTTAAAGACAACAGCCTTGCCCTTTATCTGGCAATGACCCGGCACAAGCCGGCAATTAACCAATCCGGCAATGTAAAGCTGACCGTTGACAATGCCATTCAAACCGATCTCATCCAGGAAAAAAAACCGGAGATCCTGAGCACCCTCAGACGAGCATTGAAAAATTATCAAATAAACATTGAAACAAGAATTGCAACAAAAAAGCGAGCAGACAAGGCCTATCTTCCCACGGAAAAACTACAGAAACTGATCCAAAAAAACCCAAATGTTGAAAAGTTGCAAAAAACTTTGGGTCTAGACCTGGAGTACTAAAACATTTTAATATTTTCGCTGTTCTTAAAATAATTAATATTCGATAACAATTTCATTCAGTATTCATTCTATCAAAATTTAACCATGAAGCACAAAAATTTTTTAATGATTGCCGTTGCCTTCCTGTTGGTTGCCAGTACGGCTCTGGCAGGTGAACGACGGATTGAGTTT
>SKTA01000222.1 GCA_007122745.1 Bacteroidales bacterium | reverse complement strand
GGTAAAAGCTTATGGGTTGGGCATTTTTAGACATGACCCTGATAAGGATGGTTTTGAGCAGATCATGATCCCTTGTCTCGAAGATCACCGGATGACAGCGATCAATGACTTCATGGTTTATGGGAAGGATTTGTTTCTTTTGGATGCCGACTCCCTTTATGTCATTGACCATGGATTGTCTCAGAAGAAATCAAGCTTTTCCCTGGAAAATATTTATAATAAGATTGTCGATGTTACAATTGATCATAACTGGTTCTTTGTTTATGATGACAGGCCGTTTCTTTTGTTGGCCTTGCGTGAAGGTGGAATGCTTATCATCGATTTTCACAGTGGTGAGGTACATCCGGTAATGCCTGGTAATGATGCTTACCGTCTGACAGCGTTTTCGGTAGCTGCAAATGAAAACCATTTCTGGTTAGGCACCGACGATGGCAATGTGTTGATGATGTTTCCCGATGATGGATTTGCCATTCAACCTGTGCTCGATCGTTTGCCTGAGCTGGCCGATAAAAAAGTGAAGATATGGTCTGTTCTTGAAACGCCGGATGATCTTTTATGGATAGGAACAGATGGGGAAGGGGTGTTCAGAAGCAGAATGAGGCCCAAGCCTTTTTTTCAGATTGGCAGGGGGGAGGCTGCCGATCGCCAGTTAAATCATCAGATTGTTCGTGCGATATACGAAGATGCAGCAGGTAACCTTTGGGTGGGAACAAGAGGTAATGGATTGAATTTCATCCCTTACGGACATGGCAGCACAATCTATTTTAATACCTCTAACGGATTAACAAACAATGCGGTACTGGCCTTGGGAAAAGATCATAACGGCTACTTGTGGATTGGTCATGATGGCAATGGGATCGATCTTCTTGAACCGGAAACAGGTACATTCTTTCATTTTCCTGATGACCTTGAGGGCGCAGAACATCTTGATTTTGGTTCTGTTTATGATATTTGTGTGGATGCCTTTGGTCAGGTTTGGCTGGGAACAAGCGGGTATGGTGTGATTGGCCTGAATATAAGAAAAGAGGGAGGTCGTTTTGTTTTGCATTCTTATGACCATATTCACGCTAAAGGTCAGGGTCAGAGCCTTGGCAGCAATGTGGTGTATGCTATCGTGGAAGAGATTCCAAACATTCTCTGGTTGGGAACCCGTGGTGCCGGAGTTTACCGGATGAATATCCTGACCGGTACACTTGAAAACTTTGGCATGCAAAGCGCAGATAAACCTGGGCTCGTTGATAATGATGTACTTAGTCTCCACATGGGAGCTGATGGATTCCTGTGGGTTGGTACCAGTGGGGGCCTCAACCGGATCAATATTAATTATGCCCCTTATGAAATCATCCACTATACCATGCGCGATGGTTTGCCAAACAATACCATACACGCCATCCTGGAAGACAGGCAGGGAAATATCTGGTCCAGTACAAACAAAGGGTTGAGCAAGCTCGAGAGCGTACAGAACATTTTTACCAACTTTAACAGCGAAGATGGCTTGCAGGGCAATGAGTATACCGATGGCGCTGCCGACTACGGAAAGTTCAGCGGCCGCTTCTATTTTGGAGGCATCAACGGACTGGACTGGTTTTATCCGGAAGAGATAAAAGTTTCGGATCGTCAACCCAAACTGTTGTTTACCGGTTTCAGGCTCTATAACCAACTGGTGCTTCCGGGCGACACAACCCAAATCTTGACCAAAAACATCAATGAGCTGGATGAGATCAGGCTCAGGCATCACCAAAACTTTTTTACTGTTGAGTTTACCACGCTCAATTTCATAAACCCCGACAAAAGCCGGTTTCAATACAAACTTGAGAATTTTAACACAGACTGGGTGTTTACCGGTAATCAGCGAGAAGCAAACTTTACCAACGTACCCGACGGAAAGTACCGTTTGCTTGTGCGTGCCACCAATGAAGATGGGATTTGGTCTGATGAAGTCAGGGCAATCGCCATAATCATAAAGCCACCATTCTGGAAAACCTGGCCCGCATTTTTGCTGTATACCTTTGTGCTGGGCCTGATTATATATTCAATATACATATATCAAACAAACAGAATCAGAAGGCAGCAGGAACGAGCCATCGAAAAGTTGCAACAGCAGAAAGAAAAAGAGTTAAACCAGTATAAACTTCAGTTTTTTACCAACCTTGCACACGAGTTTGGCACCCCGCTTACTTTGATTTTTGCCTCAGCGGGCAGCTTGCTGAATCCAGTTCAGAATCCGGAAGAGTCAAAAAGCCTGATCAAAACGATCTATCAGAACTCCAAAAGGATGCAAAAACTGATCCAGGAACTGCTGGAGTTCCGGAAAATTGATACCGGGAGGGAAACGGTAAAGCCACGTAAGCTTGAACTCGTTCAATCGCTCAACAACATTGTACAGGTGTTTTCCCATTTTGCTCAGGAAAATGAACTGGAGATCATTTTTGAGCCCGATGAAGAGGAGGTCTGGTTGCTGCTCGATAGCGGTAAACTCGAGAAAATCATGCTGAATCTTTTGAGTAATGCCATCAAATTTACCTCTTCAGGCGGCATCATTAGGGTTGTTTTGAAAACTTCGCAAGACCGCGTTTTAATTGAGGTTTCCGACACGGGAACGGGTATCGCCATGGATGTTTTGCCATATGTGTTTGACAGTTATTACCAGCGAGCGCCGAAAACACAAAAAAATACCGGCCATTTTCAAGGTATCGGGATAGGCCTTGCCTATACCAAAAGCCTTGTTGAATTGCTGAACGGACAGATAACCGTTGAAAGTGAATCGGACCGGGGCAGCACTTTCCGTGTAGACCTGCCATTACAAAAGGTTGAGCCGGAACCGGGAGAGCGACCCACCGGGGATGTGCTTTCCGGAACCACATTGATGAAGAACCTTGCTGACGAGTTTGTTGAAAACAAAATGGCAAATGCGGGGAAATCTAATGTAAAACCGGCACTATGGACTACCCCCAAAAAATATAAAATACTGGTGGCCGAAGATGATCCGGAGTTATCAGGCTTATTGCTGAAGCTTTTATCGGAACAATATGATGTTTCTGTTGTGCACAACGGAAAACAGGCACTCGAAGTGATTGGCAACAAAAGGATCGATCTTGTTGTAAGTGACATTGTGATGCCTGAATTGGATGGATTGAATCTTTGTAAAACAATCCGCTCAGATCCCGTCACCAGCCATATTCCTGTTATTCTCCTCACCGCCAAATCTGAAATGGAGAACCGGATTGAAGGATTGGAGATGGGAGCAGATTCCTATATTCCCAAGCCGTTTCATCCCAAACATCTTTTTGTGCGGATAGAAAGACTGTTAAAAATGCGTGAACAGCTGACAGAGTCATTTAAGGCAAATTTTGGCACCTCTGCTTACAAGCTCAAACAAGACTATGCGCCACGCGACCGGGAACTGCTTCAGAAGTGTGTCAGCTATATTGAAGCCAATTGCTCTAACGAAAATCTGGATGCAGACAAACTTGCTGCCCATCTGGCATTCAGCAAACCCCAGCTTTACAGGAAGATCAAGGCACTCACAGGCCTTACACCCCACGGACTGATCAAAAACTTCAGGCTGAAAAAGGCACGACAGATGATTGCCGAAGATCAATATGCTATCTCAGACATCATTTACATGACCGGTTTTAACAACAGAACTTATTTTTACCGGTCTTATAAAGAGGCCTTTGGAGAAACACCCGGTGAATTGCAAAAGCAATAGTTCACGATGTTTTTCTCAAACGATAAAGATTTTATTATTTTTATCCCGGCAATATTCGCTTTTTGCGCATTAAATCTGACGAGAAATTAATAATCCCATAACCATTACTCATTAAATAAGAAGATATATTTATGGAAACCAAAGGACTGGAATATTACAAGCAAGCCGGACAGCGTGCCATGCAGTGGCATGCCGAACACATCAAAAAAATGAAGCAGTGCCGCTTTGATACCATTGCCGTGCACGGTATCTATTCCATGCAGGAAGCACTCGACTTTAACCAGGGATCGATCATTG
>SKTA01000243.1 GCA_007122745.1 Bacteroidales bacterium | reverse complement strand
TCACGTTATCAGCCACAGAAGTCACAATCCGCTCTTTAATAAGCATCAGGGCATTTTGCTGGGCATCTGATATTGAGGCGCCTTCAGCTGAAATGATGATATAGTCCTTCTCAAGCGTATTGACCCAGCCGGGCGTTCGCCCCTGGCTGCTGTCAACAACGCGGTATTGCGCACAGGCATTTGTGGTTAGCAACAAAAGACACATCCACAGAGTGGGTTGAAAAACATTTAGTCTTAATTGCATTTCATCAATATTTATTCGCAAGGATTACAAACTATCTTTTTACTTCAATATTATCAAAACGAAGGGTTCCCAAACCGGAGAATTCAAGTTCAAGCACCCGGATAAAAGTCACCAGGTCAATGTTGTCATCACGGTATGTCAGTGTACGTCTTGCATGTACACCCCTTACCAGGTCAACCCTAAGATAAGGATTTGTTCTGAATTCGTTGCCTGCACGGTCAATAAACCGCATTCTCCGCAAATTTATCTGGGTATTTTCGACTTCATTCATTAACAGAATTGTTATATCAAGACCCGCTCCGGTATATTCGACGTTAACCACTTCAACTTCCAGATTTCTTAATCTTCCTTTCATCCCAACAACGACGGGTTCTTCCTGTTGTGGACGTTCTTCTTGCTGCCTATGTGTCGTTGCCGGCTCCGGCAGTGGTCCGATATCACCGGCCAGTTCCATGCAAAGGTCGTAGCACTCCTGGCTTACTGGTGGGATCGATGTCAGGATCTCAACGGCTTCCCTTTTTCTGCCCTGTTCCACCAGGCTTTGTGCGGTGGAGACCACAAGGTCGCATTCTGTGTTGTAAAAAGTAAGGATCTGATCTTTCGCTCGCTCGATGAACACCCTGAATTGACCCGCCCTGGGGTTTATTGAACTGATTGCATGGGTAAATGCCCGTTCGCGGCTTTGGTCAACGCCCCGCACCTCCAAATTTGTTTCACTAAAAACAGCCCCTGAATAATTGTCGATGATGGCAAAGGAGATGTATAGTGTAACGGCATGCATCGCTGGTGCTGTTGATGTGATATCTTCGCTGACAACACTGATTTGGGGCACCATCGCAAAATAGCTTGCTGACTCCTGGGCTGAAAGTCCGTTGAGGTTGATGATATTGGACATCCTGGCAAGCAGCAGATTTCTGGCCTGACCGGTAATCTCAACATTTTCCCCAATATGTGGGGTAATTGCGATACGTTCCCTGTCGCCCATTCCTGCCTGATAGTTTTGCGAAAAGGCAACTGCAGCAATTGAAAGGAGTGAAAATAAAGTAATTATTTTTTTTGTATTCATGGTGAATATTATTTAGGTTATGGTTAGGCTATCGCTCTCCGAGAATCAGCCAGGCTTCGCCAAGGCCTCTTTGGTGAATATGCGAATCGATGTTAAAATTTTGTCTAAGGTATGATGCAAGACTACTAACAAATCGCCGTGTGTCCATTGCACGCTCACGACCTCTGGGATCAACAGTGAATAACGGAATACGCACCTGATCGAACCGGAGAAAGTTATTTGACCCATCTGTAAGTGAATAACGCCCTTCAACAGTGTTATCTTCTATCCAATACTCAATGATGTCAAGCAGTTCCATATCATACCCATCATAATTAAAAAAGTCATACAAATCAAAAAAGGCGCTATCCCAGACCTGAACCCTGATAGAGACCTGACGACCGATGCGGAACATATCTTCAAAATGAGTCATGAGCCTTCCGTTGAACTCATCCATATAGCTCAAAACCGCCTCTTCCAATAAAAGGTCGGGAGGAGCGGATGTACTGGGTTGTCCCGATCCGGCTGCACCGGCTATCATGTTTGCCGTGTATGCATCAAGGCCACGGAGGTTAAAAGTGATCCAGTTTTGGGGTCCCCTTTCATTTATGGTAAAATCGAGATCGAGAATTATATCTGCCTGAGCGACACGCTTCAACCGGTCGATCGGGCTTTCAGCAATTCCAGCCCCTGTTTCTCCCGATGATAACATCTCAAGTTCGGCTGACTGACGCTCCAGATTTCGCAATTCCTGTTCCAGGTCTTTGAGCGGGAAGCCTCTGTCGGCCATGATTCCGCCCATTTTCGTGATCACCAGCCGGAGATCGGGATCGCTCTGCATGGCTCTGCGGTAATCCGGAATGGTTTGTTCGACACCTTCATTCACAAAGGTAGTCGAATAGCCCCTTGAGATGCAATATTGCTCGCTGGGAACAACCATGATTGTAGGTCGACGGGCAGTTTGTCCGGAAGCAATGGAAACAAGAATAAAAGTAAGGATCAAAAAAGGTAAAATACGTTTCACGATAGACAAGTTTTATGATGAATAATTAAAAACCATGATCCAGACGTCTGGCAATTCCGGCATTTTCTAATTCGCGCCTCAGGTTATCATGCATGATCTGCACATAAACACCAACCTTATAATAATTTCTTTCGATACGCACACGGTCTCGCCCGGAAGGTGGTCCATCGGTTGACAAGGTAATGAAGCTCAGGTATCTGCCCCCTACCTTAAAGAATTCATCAAAATACTCAGCATGCTTCACATCGGCGTTATGTTCAGTTACTATTGCCGGTGTGCGTCCCACACCCGGCCCGGCAGGAATACCCTGAAAGATACTGGCAGCGATGGCATTGCGCTTGGCTGTCTTTACCGCATCCTCAGGTGAACGTCCATACCCCCAAACCTTTAACGCTTTGGTCCCATCCTGACCAACACCGGCAGGTTGTATCTCATAATTATAGCTGCTGCTATAGAGAATCTGACGCTCTCTTCTGGAGGCACAACCAAAAAAGATCAACACAGCAACAATTGTCAGAAAAAAAACTTTTGACTTCATAAGCAAATATACATATATTTAATCATTATATCCAGGTTGTTTAACATCTTAGCCTTACCAAGCCAAACCTTATGGAAAAAATCTTTTCATGTTTCTACAAATATACAAAAAAACGAGCAAAAAAGCATAAACAGCAAGCTGATCGAATAATTTAGAACGATTCTAACCTAAAAAATAAACCTTATCCCAAAAAATGGAGATCCTCCTTCCCTGCCGGGAAATATGTCGGTATAAAGGATTTCTGTTTCTTCATCCCCCATGGAGGCATACCCAATAGACATGAATTGATTATAACCGGCAACCAGCTGCATGTAATGCGCAAGGTGTATGCCCAGACTACCTCCGGCATTCAGGTACATACCCTGAATCTCTTCATCAATCACATCTTCATTTCGGGCCGTTTCAAAAAACACACCAAAATGGGGACGAATTTCAAAATTTCTAACAAAATGATATCCCTTGGCGAGGCTTAAACCATATTTCAGAAAGGAGAAATCCTCCTCGGAAAAAGTTTGCCCATTAAATGTCAGGTGGTCATACGATCCGGCATCGAAGCCAACCATGCCGATCAGGTAAAAAGAGGGGATGCCAAGAAAGCGACCGACAGAGGCCCCCAGTTCAGCAGTGAAGCCGCCCATTTCTGCAGTGCTGTAGTCAAACCTGAGCTCCATACCAAAATCATTATGCTGTTGCAACACAAAACCTTCATGTAAACGTCTGCCACTGGTCTGATAAAATTTGCTTGGTTCCATTTCTGATATCACCATCCCACGGTTATCGCTTATTTCACTGCCGGCACGAATCACCCCCCGGCGGGTTTCAACAATCTCCTGTGTAGCCCTATCGTAGCGATGCTCATAAATAAAAAAGCGCTGATCAACCCTCAAACCCTCCTTTTTACCAATGCGGGCAGTGAGCGGACGCACAGAATAGAGTGGTGTAACAACATTAAAGTCGGCATAGTTCCTTTCAAGTTCAATAAGCATTTGATCGTAAGCCCTTTGAACCAGGGATGCGATAAGTTGCTCATCTGAACGACTGGGCGTGATCTGACCAAGAAAAGTATGCTCCTTATAATTATATGCGCTTGACCCGCCAGAAACACTTTTAATATATTGCAATTCAGGGTTAAGCTGTTCAAAAAGTGCTTGCTTGGCAGC
>SKTA01000030.1 GCA_007122745.1 Bacteroidales bacterium | reverse complement strand
TCACAAAACCTTGAAAATGTATTTGCAGGAATTTATACGCTTCAGATTACAGATGCCAATGGTTGTGAACTCTCCATACAGGAAGAAATCACAGAACCACCAGCATTGTTTTTAATCGATATTATGATTGAAGACGTATTGTGTAAGGAAGACTCCCTGGGATCAATTGACTTTACAATCATAGGTGGTGTTCCTCCGTATGAATACCTATGGAACAATGGTCGGACAACCCGATCGCTAAATAACATGCCCGGTGGGTTGTATGAAGTGACTATTGCCGATGCCAATAACTGCGTCCATGTGTATGAATTTGAAATCGGATACCAACACGAAGACTGTGAGGTCAGGGTACCTGAAGGCATCTCCATGAACCGAAGCGGCTTCAATGACATCTGGATTATCAACGGATTGCAAAGGTACCCAAACAACAAAGTACAGGTCTTTAATCGCTGGGGAACCCTCGTTTATGAAGCCCGGCCATATGAAAATGACTGGGATGGAACGCCAAACAGGGGAAGAATACTCACAGAGTCCGATGGAAAACTACCGGCTGGAACCTACTACTGGATCATTCAGTTGGATCCAAACCTGGACCCATTATCAGGCTTTATTTATCTGGGCAGATGATCCACAGGATCACAATAATAACGACAGGACATGACATGTCAAACCAAAGTATAGAATAATGAAACACCCATGTCGAAGATTTTTGACACACAGGGGGATGATTATAAGTAAGCTCGAAGGAAGAAGATAGGAGTTAGAGGGGAGAGGTGAGAAAAAGAAAATCTAACATCTAACCTCTAACTTCTAACATCCATTCGGCATCTTAGGCATAAACACAAAACGCAGACATTCAAACACCTACGAAATTATAAACGCATGAAAAAGATAAGAATAATCATTGCCCTGGCAGGACTGCTGATCGCCTCATTGGCTCAGGCCCAACAGGAACCCATGTACGGGCAATACATCTTTAACAGCTCTGTATTGAACCCTGCACAGGCCGGTGCAGAGAAATTAAGCCAATGGGGTGTGCTGTCACGCTTCCAGTTTGTTGGTATCAAGGGAGCTCCCAATACCAATACGGCATATGTAAACCTAAAGCTTCCCCGGCAATTGGGCCTGGCTGTCGGGTTGTATCAGGACAAACTCGGCATTGAGGAACATTTCCAGCTGCAGGCAGACCTGGCATACCACGCCAGGCTATCTGACAGTTGGAGGCTCTCGGCAGGAATCAGGGTAATGGCCTCAAACCATAACTTTAATTTCAGAAAACTTGAACACCTTGAACCCGGAGACCCTTACTTCGCTGAAAACATTACTTCCGGGATACTACTCAATGCAGGCGCCGGCCTGTTGTTATCCTCGCAAAGGTCCTTCTTTGGTTTGGCAATGCCAAGGGTGTTTGGCAAAGACATGCAAATCTATGATCCGGGTAACTACCTGTTTTTTAATGAAAAAAACCGCCACCTGTTTGCTTATGCCGGCACGAATATCCCACTCTCCCACTCCATTGTATTTGTGCCAAGTACTTTGCTTAAATATGCCGATGATGCCCCTCTGCAGCTTGATATGAATACCATGTTTGTATTTGATGATGTATTTTCCTTTGGACCCCTACTTAAATCAAACCTGTCAGATGGCTGGGTGGATGCTTTAGGCTTTCTTATCGGATTGCAATTGGGTGAAAATTGGTATTTTGGATATGTGTTTGAACATCCAACCAATAACCTGAACATTGTCACAAAGCAAACCCATGAAGTATCACTGAGATTTATCTGGGGCGAGCAAAAAGACAGGTTCCGGTCGCCAAGATACTTTTTCTAAATCCTATTCAACAGTATATTAAGCTTGTGAAACAAAATCAAAAAAATTGCAGGGTCGAACCTGAAAAAAAATATAGAAAATGAGAACCATACAACGCAAATCATACTTATTGCTGCTAACACTTTTGTGTCCTGTTCTTATTGCCAATGCCCAATACAGAACGGCCACGGACAATATCATCGGACTGGATCTAAAGCAGGTGGAAAGAGTCTACCAAAGAGCACTGCAAAGAGGAGATTCCTCCCTGACCGTAAAGTATGCAGAGGCACTTTTTGTCAAAAGTGAATTTCAAAGAGCTTTTGAAATGTATCAAAGAGCCGACGCTCTTGGGCAGATAGAGACAATCTACCAGAAACGCGACTTCCAGCATGCTGCTTTGCGCATTGGAAAACAATCGCCTTATGCAGAAAACACAGGATACTTTTCCAATGAATTGGATTGGATTGTAGATGTAAATACATTCTGTGCAAACTCTCCCCAGGAAGACTTTGCCCCTTTTTACTGGAGAGACATCCTGTTTGTTACTTCATCCAGGGGAGAGGATAACCAACAATACCTGTTCACAGGCAACCCTTTTCTTAACGTCCATGCTTTTATTCACGATTGCATCAGCGCAAATCTCCCCGATGCTCTGCCAAGACATATCAACACCCCAAACCACGACGGCCCAATCGCCATATCGGAAGATGGAAACCTGTTTGTCATTACCAGAAATCATCTCAAAGAGTCATCAGATGGAATAAAAAACCTTTACCTTGATTATTATGTCAGGGAGGCAAACAGGTGGGGCGACAGCAAAAGATTCCCTTTGTTTGATACAGAATTCTCCGTACAGCATCCCTTTTACTCTGACCCGGACAGCACACTCTACTTTTCTTCCAATAAGGAGGGTGGTTATGGTGGGTTTGACCTCTATAAGGCAAAATGGAACGGAACAAGCTGGGAAGAACCCGTTAACCTTGGCCCCGAGATCAACTCACCCTACGATGAGGTCTTCCCGGCAATATCCCCCGATGGAGACCTTATCTATTCAACAAACCATATTGAAACCAATGGCGGACTTGATTTGGTTGTAGTCCAAAATGACACCAGGTATCTGCTACCCGAACCTTTTAACACCAATCACGATGACTTCTCCATTGCTTTTAAAGACAGTAGATCAGGGTATTTTGCATCCAACAGAAGCTTTCAGGGGTTTACAGATGATCTTTTCACATTTAATATCCATATTCCTGAATATGACTTTTTTGTGGAAGTGCTGGATGAACAAACCCGGCAGCCCCTGGAAAATGTCTTAGTGGTATACGCTGCGGAACCGGCCGAAGGGGAACTGTTTAGCTCCGAACAAGGCATGGGGTTCCTGCATACAGGAAGAAAAGAGATGCATGAGTATGCATTCAGCATTTCAAAAGATGGATATGAGTCCAAAAGCATTAATTCAAATGATTTTATAAAAAGAGACAGCACATTTGTGCTTACCCTGTTGCTAAAAGAGATTTTTCCCGAAGGACAATTTATTGTTTATTTTGACAACGACAGGCCCGATCCCCGGTCAACAAGACCTGTCACGAACCTCTCTTATGAACAAACATTCCAGTCTTTTATGGCCCGAAGGGATGATTATTACAACAAAAGCATCAATACAAGGGAAGAATTAGATACATTTTTTCAAGAAGTTCAGCAAGGAATGGAAGAGTTAACGCAATTGTCTCAATTTCTGGAAGAGGAATTACAAAAAAACAGGCATTACACCATTACCTTTACATCGCATGCCAGTCCACTGGCAAGCAGCAATTACAACCTGGCATTATCCAAACGTCGTTTTGCATCCGTTGAAAACTTCCTGAAAAGCTGGGAAGAAGGCGCCTTGAGCCAATTCATCAATCTGGGCTTACTGAACTATGGAAACAACCCCTTTGGTGATTCGCTCGCCAGTCCCAATGTGTCTGCCGACAGTCGTGACCTGGCAAGGTCTGTATACAGTATAGAGGCAGCAAGGGAGAGAAGGGTAACTATTTCCTGGCGTAGGATCAGAAGCGATGATAACAGTTTGTTTCAGAAAACACCAGAAACAAATGAAGCTCATGATCTGACCGAAACACATGTTGATCAGAAAACATCAGAACAAACAGATAAGGGTCATATTTTCAGTGAATCAAAAAAAAAAAAGACCAGATAACACCTAAAAAAGTCTATCATATAATTGTA
>SKTA01000166.1 GCA_007122745.1 Bacteroidales bacterium | reverse complement strand
GTGCAATACGACTTTTGACCGTATCTGCCAGCATCATCAGCCTTTCAAGATCTGCTCCGCTGATCTCCAGGTTGATGGGACGTCCGGATGGGGGTCCGGCCATGTTCTTTTCAATCCTGAACTCAATACCTGGATATTGCCCAACCAGGGCATCGCTGATTTTGGCCATTATGTCTGCCGTATTGATGCCACCACGATCTCTGAATTCCTCAAAGGTGACAGTAATAAGCCCTCTGTGAGGTGTCTCTCCTGCATTATTCTCCATTTCGCCAACGGCACCACGACCTACAACAGTTAAAACCGATTTGACGATTTGCCTGTAGGGTTGAATGACCTGTTCCACTTTCTTTTCTACATCACCCATCCGGCGGTCGGTTTCATCTATATCTGTACCCACAGGCAACTCGGCAAGAATATTAATGAACTGCGGTTCGTTGTCAGGGAAAAACAATACATTCGGACTTCTTATCCCCAAAATAGTTATCGCAACAATAAGAAAAACGGCTGTCCCTGTAAGAAACAAATAAGGGTTGCGGCCACGCAATGCGAAATGTAATGTTTTTTTGTACAGTCTTTCCTGGAAAGGCAATACTTTATCTCTAAAAACTTCTGCAAGACGGTTCAGGAAAAATTGCCCAAAAGCAAACAATATGGAGACAATGATAAACAGGTTTCCTGCAGGAGTGAACCCGCTGACATAAAACAGAACACTTAAGGCCAGGAATATTCCGGTAATCACTAATTTCCGCTTTGTTTTACCGGTGCGGGATTTCGTTTTTTCTTTCTTCAGACGCGCTTTTCGAAAAAAGGTGTAAGAAAACACGGGAATGATGATCAGTGCCACAAACAGGGAGGATGAAAGAACGATAATCAGGGTAAGTGGCAAGTATTTCATGAACTCACCGGTAATGCCTGTCCAGAATGCAAGGGGCAAAAATGCGGATAGTGTGGTTGCCGTCGATGTGATGATGGGGATGGCAATCTCACCGATGGCTCTTTTGGCCGACTCAATCACGGAATGCCCCCTTTCAATGAATCGGAAAATGTTATCCACCGCCACAATGGCGTTGTCAACAAGCAGTCCCAATGCCAGGATCAGCGAAAATAACACGATCATGTTGATTTGGAGGTCAACAATCCCGAATATCATGAATGAGAGAAGCATTGAAAGGGGGATGGCAATGCCGACAAAAAGGGCGTTTTTCAGTCCCAGGAAAAGATACAGTACCAAAACAACAAGTATGATTGCCATGATCACGCTGTTTTCCAGGTTGGACAGCTGGTTTCGGATTTCTTCAGACTGGTCGTTGGTAATGGTAATATTCAACCCATCCGGGATGCGACCATTTTGTCTGGATTCTTCCAGCACCCTGAAGATGTTCTCTGTAGCCGACAGCAGGTTATCGCCCGAGTTTTTTACGACCTGCAGGGATACCACCGGCTGATCATCCAGCCGGGCATAGCTTGTGGCATCGGCGTATGAATCAATCACTTCTGCTACATCTCTCAGGTAAACAATTTGCTGGTCTTCATATTTGATGATGATATCTGCGATTTGGCGGGTATCGGTGAATTCTCCGATTGTTCTGACTGACCAGCGGGTGTTATCAGAAAAGCGCAATGTGCCACCGGCCATTGAAATATTTTCGGCACTGATGGCGTTGGCAATGTCATCAAAGCTAAGTTCATACAATTCAAGTTTGAGCGGGTCAACGTTGACCTGGATCTCCCTTTCCTCAATGCCTGTTATTTCCACTTTTGATATTTCCGGTATATCTTCAATCTCCTCCTGCAGGAAGTCGGCAAATCGCTTTAATTCATTCATGCTGAATTCACCCGAGAGGTTAATGTTTATGATGGGAAACTCGGAAAAGTCAATATCGAAGACCATGGGGTCGGAGGGAAGGTCGCCGGGCAAATCACCCTTGACTCTGTCAACCGCATCTTTCACATCCTGCAATGCATCTTTGATGTTGATTCCGGTTTCGAACTCCACAAAAATATCGGAATTATCCTGCGATGAGGTGGAACGCAACTCCCTGATCCCTGTGATGGTATGTATTTCGTTCTCGAGAGGTCGTGTAATCAGGTTCTCCATGTCTACCGGAGGATTTCCCGGATAGATCGTTTTGACCAGTATGGTCGGTATTTCAACCTCAGGGAACAGCTCCTTGGGAAGTGTACGATAAGACAGTGTTCCGAAAAGGGCAATTATGAATGTCAGCAAGAATATGGTATTCTTGTTTTTCAGAGCAATGGTTGTGGGTTTAAACTCCCTGAGATATTTATTGTTATCCATTTTTTCGGTTTTTCCTGATCGTTATTCCTGTATGATCCTGATGGCATCACCCTCCGACAAGCGATGGTGTCCTTTGCTGATTAGCAAATCGCCTTCGTTTAAGCCCGCTTTTATCAACGTTTTACCCTCTGCTTCAGCGCCACGCTCCAGATAGCTTTTTCGTGCCACGGGCAGTCCGTCATGCTCGGAGGCGGTAAATACATAGTGCCCCTGGGTGTCGAACCCAATGAGCATGGTAGGAATTACAACGGCGTCTTCAATATAATGGCTTTTGATGCTCACGTTGGCCATCATGTTGGGCTTGAACATTTGTTCATGGTTCCTGATCTTAAGCTGCATCCTGAAAGTCCTGTTTTCGGGGTTTATTACATGTCCAACCCTGTGAACCGGTACCTCCATTTCAAAACCGGGCCAGGCAGGAAAGCGCAGCGTAACCATTTCTCCGCGTTCTACATAAGAAAGGTAAGCTTCAGATACTTCAGCATTGATATACAGATCATCAAGGTTGACAATTTCGATCACCGGACTGCCCGGCATCACCAATTCCCCGCGCTTCACAAAGGTTTCATCCACAAAACCATCAATTGGTGACCGCATCACTGCCAAATCCTTCTGCGATTCGAGGGTTTGAAGCCGTTTTTGCAGACTTTGCACATTGTTCCTTGCTTCAAGATACTGGATCTCACTGCCTATCTCCTGCGACCACAGTCTTTTCTGCCGCTCATATACGGTTTCTGCAAGCTCCAGACTGGTTTTTATCTCATCAATGTTTCGTTCGATCACATGTGTCGAAAGCCTTGCAAGGACTTGCCCACTTCTAACGGCATCACCTTTGCTGACAAATATTTCAGTCAGGTTGCCCGAAGTTTCCGGGCTGATCATCGCGTTGTTTACTGCTTCAACCGTTCCACTGACTTTAAACCGGTTTACGAATACCTCACGGGTGGTTTCCCTGACACTGACAGGAATCCTGTTGCGCATGGCATCCGCTTCCCCCATTTCAATTAGCTTGCGCTCCAGCTTGTTTGCCTTAATGGTTAGCTCATTGATCTGCTGGCGGTATTCACTGACCTGTTCACGTATGGCTTCAGCAGAGTCACGATTTTCCTCTGTTCTGTTACATCCGGCAACGAACATGGCGATCAGGATGATGCCTGTGAAAAGTTTCTGTCTGATCTTTAATGGATTCATAAGTTATTTTTTCTAATGTTATCTTCCCAGTGCTTTATCTAATTTGTTTCTTGCATTCAGCAATGCAAACATGGCATTGTGATAGTTTACGTGGCTATTCAGCAGTTGTTCATTGGCTTGTGTGAGCTCGAGGCTGGATGCCATCCCCTCCCTGAACATGATTGATGTACGGTCAAAAACCCGTTGTGCCAAAACCAGGCTTCCCTGCTCATTTTTATATTGCTCCAGGGCACTCTCAAATTCTGCAACAGCCTCATTTTTTTGAAGTATAAGGTTTCGGCTTATGTGATCTTTTGCAATTCGGAACTTTTCGAGTTCAAGACGGGCTTGCTGAACCTGTGCCGAACGCATACCGCTTGAAAATATGGGGATATTTAGGTTAACTGTAAAAAAGGTGGCAGGGAACCATGACCTACCGCTTGCAAAGAAGTTGAAACTGTCGCGCATGGCCATTTCTTGCCTGATGAATGAGGCTGAGAGGGTTGGCAGGAAGGAAGACTGTTCCCTGCGCAACACCATCAGGCTCATTGCCTCTTGCGTATCAGCAAGCCGGTAGTCTATGTGCTGCTCCGGGTCAAAGGTGTGTTCGGCGGGTATTCCCGACAGCAACTCCCCAAACAAAAATTCAAGGTCATCGGTTAGTAAAACAGGTGTATCCAGGTCAATGCCAGCCTGAAACTTTAATAAATTCTTTGTTAAAAGCTTTTGCCTTTCCAGATCGGTGATACGATGCTTCATGTTTGCAATGGTCAGCAGAAGTTGATCCACGTGGATTGGATCTGTAAAACCCTCTTCACGCAAACGCTGGGTCTCAAATAGGGTTTGTTCCATGTTTGTCAGGTTTTTCCTGACTGTTTTGAGATTTTCCGAAACCAATTGCACCAGAAAGTAAGTTTCCCTGACCATGCTACTCACTTCAACTTCTGACCGCTGAAGATTTTTACCGGCAAGCTCCCTGTATATTCTTGCTGCCCTGAGGCCAACAATGTACTGTCCGTCAAATAGCAGCTGTTCAACAGAAGCTGTTGCGGTCATGTTGTGCTGGGTGCCAAATTGAATTTCGGCAAACTCGCCCGGTTCGCCTCCGAGGAATTCAGCCGGAATCAGCGATGTTGGGATGTCAACGTAATAGTTATATCCCAGGGAGGCATTGATTTGTGGCAGTCCTATGGCGGTCGTTTCCCGAATCTGTTTTTCCGCTATTTCAATGTCTGTCCGCGCTGTTTTTATCTCCGCATTGTAATCAAGTGCATATTGCCTGACATCTTCAAGGCTCAAAAGCAGCGGCTCGGAGGCAAATGCTGGATTTTTTGTCAGAACCGAAATAAAAAACAGCAAAATGAACCATCTGGTCTGCTTGTATCGAAGTTTATTTTTACTCATTTTTTTATTGAATAATGATTATGGTAATCTCTGGGTTATATGTGTTGTAACATTAACCAATACTGGGATATATATGTTTAAAAGTTTGGCAAAAAAGTAAAACAAGCAGATACAGTTTATCGGATACTATCTGTTGCCAAAGATGGCACTGCCGATTCGTACCATGGTACTACCCTCCTCAATGCCAATTTGGTAATCATCAGACATACCCATTGATGTCTCACTGAATGAGCTTTGATCGCTGAAATACCTGTTTTTTATTTCGTCAAAATAGCTTTTTAAAGCTCGAAACTCATCCCTGACCTGCTGATGATCGTCGGTAAAGGTGGCCATCCCCATAAGTCCGTGTATCATCACATGTTCCATGCTGGAAAATGATTCACTTTCAAGCAGCTCGCAGCATGCTTCAAACGACAGGCCAAACTTACTGCTCTCTTTTGCGATGTGAATTTGCAGCAAACAGGGGATTTTGCGGTTATTTTTTCTTCCCTCCTTGTTGATCACCTTTAGCAATTTAAGGCTATCGACTGAGTGGATCAAAGCGATAAAAGGGGCAATGTACTTAACCTTATTGGATTGAAGATGTCCGACCAAATGCCATTGAATGTCTTCAGGAAGGCTTTCCTGCTTTGGTATCATTTCCTGCGCTTTGCTCTCTCCGAATATGCGGTGACCGGCATCGTATGCCTTCATGATTACCTCTGGGGGGTGGGTCTTGCTCACGGCAACGAGTTTAACGGAATCGGGCAATTCTTTGGTGATCTTTTTCAGGTTTTCTTCAATTCGCATAACAACTCCTTTTATCTCATCCATACAAAAGTAAGTATTCATATCAAAACCGGGTTACTCTGATAAAAAAATATTGAAGAAATAAATGATCATATAATTATCTTTGCAAGATGCAAGAAATGATTTTGGTACTGGATTTTGGCTCGCAATACACCCAGCTTATCGCGCGCCGTGTTCGTGAACTCAACGTCTACTGTGAGATCCATCCATATTTTTACAAGCCGGAACAAAAAACACACATCAAAGGTGTGATCTTGTCGGGGAGTCCGTTTAGTGTTCGTGACCCTGAAGCACCAAAGCCGGACCTGGGATGGATTGATAATTTACCTGTACTTGGGTTGTGTTATGGCGCACAATTGCTTACCATGGCAAATAGCGGGGAGGTTGAACGCTCCTCTTCACGTGAATATGGCCGGGCACGATTGTCTTTTGTGGATGATGGCGAAACGCTGTTTAAGGGGATTGCAACGGGAGGACAGGTATGGATGTCTCATGCCGACAGCATTACCCGCCTTCCTGATGATTACAGATTGCTGGCGCGCACCAACGACATCGGCGTAGCTGCTTTCAGGGCACCCGATAAGCCATTGTTCGGTTTGCAGTTCCATCCTGAAGTGTACCATACCACGCAGGGGAAAGAGCTGATCCGGAACTTTGTTGTGGATATTTGCGGTTGTTCGCAGGGCTGGACTCCCGATTCTTTTATCAACAGTACCGTTGAGAATCTTAAACGGAAACTTGGTGATGACAAGGTGGTGTTGGGGCTTTCCGGTGGTGTGGACTCCAGTGTCGCTGCATTTCTGCTGCACCGTGCCATCGGCAGTAACCTACATTGCATTTTTGTGGATAACGGCCTGTTGCGAAAGAATGAATTTGAGGATGTATTGATCTCCTATCGCGATATGGGTTTGAACGTCAAAGGTGTCCGCGCTGCAGATCATTTCCTGGAGGCATTGATAGGGATTTCTGACCCCGAGCAAAAGCGCAAGGCCATTGGCCGCGTATTTATTGAGGTTTTTGAACGTGAAGCACATAAGATTCAAAATGTTGTATGGCTCGCCCAGGGAACCATTTATCCGGATGTGATAGAATCGGTATCGGTTAAAGGCCCCTCGGTGACCATTAAATCGCATCACAACGTGGGTGGTCTCCCTGATATTATGAATTTAAAAGTGGTTGAGCCATTGAATTCACTCTTTAAGGATGAGGTCAGGCTTGTTGGGGAAAGCCTGAACGTTCCTTCAATAATTCTGGAACGTCATCCATTTCCCGGTCCGGGACTTGGCATTCGAATCCTCGGTGAGGTAACCGCCGACAAGGTGCGTGCCCTTCAGGAGGTGGATCACCATTTCATCCGGGCTTTGAAAGCGCATGGCCTCTATAACAGCGTCTGGCAGGCTGCAGCAATCTTGCTTCCTGTGCAGTCTGTGGGTGTTATGGGCGATGAACGCACTTATGAAAACGCCGTTGTGCTCAGGGCGGTTGAATCAACCGACGGCATGACCGCTGACTGGGTGCATCTACCCTATGATTTTCTGGCAAAAGTTAGCAACGATATCATCAATAATGTGAAAGGGGTAAACAGGGTCGTTTATGACATTAGCTCAAAGCCGCCTGCAACAATAGAATGGGAATAGTTGTGTACCTTTGCAATTTTATGTGATCAAGAACGTAATCTTATAAACCATCCCGAAATATGGTGCGAATAGCTGTTGTTTTTGTTTTGCTTTTGTTTTTGATTATTCCGGCCGGAAGCCAGGAGCCTTCTGAGATCACGAACCGTTCTGAAACCGTCCAGTATATTGATGGTCGGCCATATCACATGCATGCAGTATTGCAGGGACAAACCCTCTATGGCATCGCACGTGCTTATGGGGTCACACAGCAGGATATCATCAGGGAAAATCCCGATCTCGAAGATGGCTTGCGCTACGACCAAATGATCCGGGTCCCGGTGATTGAAGAGCAGCCCGAAAAGGAACGACAGACACGGATGGTTGCACCCGATCCTGAAGGTGCCTACTTTGAGCATAAAGTCAAAAGGAGGGAGACGTTATTTGGCCTTTCCCAGCAATATGCCGTTCCGATCGAACAGATCCTTTACTACAATCCTGCTGCGCGCGGTGGATTGCAAGTGGGTCAGGTCCTCAGAATACCTGTTTCGACAGGGATCCTTCTGGAACAAGAAGAGCAAACTGCACGTCCCGAATTTGAAGAGGATGGCTTGCTTTATTACCATGTATCTCCCGGTGAAACAGTTTATGGACTTTCCCGGCAATTTAACATCAGCGAAGAACAGCTTAAAGCCCTCAATCCGGAGATGGAGGAAGGGTTGAAAGCAGGCATGCGGATCAGGATCCCTGCAAATGAGGTCGTTGAAACGCTACCGGAAAAGATTTCAGAAGAATACATAACTGTTACACAACCATACCGCACAGTTACTGATGAACCTTTTGATGATGAATGCAATGACCTAATGCCAAAAGGTTCATACGATGTTGCCTTACTAATTCCATTATATCTGGAAGAATTGCTGGAAGATACCGACAGCCTTGCTGATAGCGGATTTGGAGATCTCTCTTATATAGAACACGAAGAGGATGTAAACAATGAGGTTTTCGAAAAACCGGAAGTGCTGAAAGAGCGCCTGGAGTCCGGTCACAGATCTTTTACGTTTCTTTCCTATTATCATGGTGTGCTTATAGCACTTGATTCAATCCGAGACAAGGGTGTTGACATCAGGTTGCATGTCCATGATGTTTGTCAGGATATTGAAAAGGCCAAAATGTTTACAGAAAAAGAGGATTTTAAAGAGATGGACCTGATCATTGGGCCGTTCCACCGTCAGCCACTGAACCATATTGCCGGGTATGGAAAACAGTTTGATATCCCTGTTATCTCCCCTTTGCTGCCTGATAACAGGCAATTGAAGGGCTTTCCCAATCTGGTTAAATCTACACCGGCATTAGAAACCATGCTGGAAGGGCTTTCAGCCTACATTTCGCAAAACTATCCCCATCAGAACATCATTATCGTCCATAATCAGCAACCCGGTGCTGCTGCATTGATCGAATCTTTCAGAGATACCTTGCTTACACAGGTTGCAATTGTGAATGCCTTTCATGACAGCCTGAATCTTGCCCGTATCAATGGCTACTACTTTAACGGTACCCTGGTGGGTGGAAGGCAAACCAACCTGATCGTTATGCCCGATACGGTGTCCTTAATGATTCCGGTTAAGGATAGGGCGACCAGAGAGATTAGCCTGCCAAGACCATATAATGTCCAGGAGGTAATTTTTCGTTATGAAGGGATGGAGGGTGTGTTGGAAAAAATGCGGCCTGACCGGGAAAATGTGCTTATTACCCTCATTAGCGGTGAGCCTTTCTTGTCAGATTACCTGCGACAACTGCATACAAAACGGCATCACTACGATATCAGCGTCTTTGGTATACAAGAATGGCAGGAATATGCAAGTATTGAGATCGATTATTTTCAAAACCTGAAGGTGCATATTTTCAGTCCGTCATTTTATGATTATCGCGACCCCCATATTCAGGATTTTGCATATCGATATCGAAGGTGGTTTCTTACAGAACCCGCTCCGGATGCGTTCAAGGCAGCCCAGAATGCTTTCTTCTTCTTCGAGGCCCTGAACCGTTTCGGAAAAAATTTTACACGCTGCATGCCTTTGCTGGAAGATGGCTCCATTGAAAACCCCTTTGCATTCGCGCAACCTTTTGACAGTGAAAGTGGATGGGAAAACAGGCACTTTCATATCAGCCGGATCAAAAATTATCAGTGGGTGGATGTGCAACGACCCCTTGAGATTGCCCATTCTCCCGATTGATCTTTACTACCGAAGATCTATCACCCCGATTCCGGGATAATCATCTGTGTTAAAAGCAAATAAAGCATCAGGTAAATCAGGGTTTATGGTTGTTTCCGTTATGATGTAGGAATAAGTTCCTCCCTGCCTGTCATAAGCAACCACATAAGCGATCATGCCACTCTCTTCTTTTATGGCAATACGGTATTTGGAAAAGGGGGTATGCGGATCATCCGGTACCAGGTCAATCACGTGCACATCTTTCCCCCGGTGCAGCTCCTGTCTGATCCACAGTGGCCGAAAGGCATCCTGATAATTATCAAGCAATGAGGTAGGGGTTATGATCCCCTCTGATTCATAAACATAACTGATATGAACCTCATTGATCTCCTCCACAAATGACCAGACTGTAGAACCGTCAGAAACAAATATGTTGCCATCCAGCCTCATGTAATATTTGTCGCCTTTTGTGTAAAGGGATCCGCCGTCATTTAAACCCTGACTGAATCCAACTGAGGATGAGGCATATTCGAATTCAGCATGGAAAGTGTCAAACGAACTGAACAGGGCGCGGCTGTTATCAAGAATATCCAAGGCTCTTTGTTCGTATCTCCCTGGAGCATCAGTATCTTGATAATAACTGCCGGAAAAAATAGCAAATGAAAGTATAAAAAGCAGTGGGTGTATCATGATTTTGTTTTTTGAAACGGATCAATTCAAAGCAAATTAGTATTCAGAACGCAAAATCTGTTCCAGACTTACCTCATCTTTGATCTTTACCTCTCTGGCTTTGCTGCCTTCAAATGGACCCACGATTCCTGCCGCCTCCAGCTGGTCAATGATACGGCCTGCGCGGTTGTAGCCCAATTTTAATTTTCGCTGAATTAATGAGGTGGAGCCTTGTTGGGTGGCAACGATGATGCGTGCCGCTTCCTCAAAAAGCTCGTCCCGTTCGGATGGGTCAAGGGCTTCCGAGGCAGATGATTCGTCTTCTAAGTATTCGGGCAGGTGGAAGGCATCCGGGTAGGCGCGCTGTGAACCAATGTATTCGGTGATCCGTTCAATCTCCGGGGTGTCAATGAAGGCACATTGCAAACGTATCAGGTCACTTCCGGTAGAAAGCAGCATGTCGCCCCTGCCGATCAGTTGGTCGGCCCCGCCACTGTCGAGAATGGTTCTTGAGTCAACTTTAGCGGTAACCCTGAAGGCGATCCTGGCAGGGAAGTTCGCCTTGATGGTTCCGGTGATGATGTTAACAGACGGCCGTTGTGTGGCGATTACCAGGTGAATCCCAACGGCTCTTGCAAGCTGGGCCAGCCGCGCAATGGGCAACTCAATCTCCTTGCCTGCTGTCATGATGAGATCTGCAAATTCATCAATGAAAAGCACGATATAGGGTAGAAAACGATGGCCGTGGTTCGGGTTCAGGCGGCGGGCAACAAATTTGACATTGTATTCCTTGATATTTCTGGCTTGCGCATCCTTTAACAGGTCATACCTGTTGTCCATCTCCACGCACAATGAATTGATGGTGCGAATCACCTCCCTTGTTTCGGTAACAATGGCCTCTTCGGTATCGGGAAGCTTTGCCAGAAAATGTCTCTCAATCTTTGAAAACAGATTCAGTTCAACCTTTTTTGGGTCGATCAAAACAAACTTCACAAAGGCGGGATGCTTCTTGTAAATGATGGATGCCAGGATGGCATTAAGCCCTACGGATTTTCCCTGACCGGTGGCTCCTGCCATCAGCAGGTGGGGCATCTTGGTGAGGTCGGCAATGAAGGTCTCGTTGGCAATTGTTTTTCCCAGACCTATGGGAAGTTCGAAAGAGGAGTTTCTGAAACGCTCGCTGCCCAAAACCGACCGCATGGAAACAATCTCCGGATTGCTGTTGGGCACCTCAATCCCGATGGTGCCACGTCCGGGAATGGGTGCAATGATACGGATGCCAAGCGCTGCAAGACTTAATGCGATGTCATTTTCCAGATTTTTGATCTTGGAGATACGTATTCCCGGTGCCGGTATGATTTCATATAACGTTACAGTAGGACCGACCGTTGCCTTGATCTTGTCAATCTCAATGGCATAGTTTCTAAGCGTGTCAATGATCCTGTTTTTGTTGCCCTCAAGCTCCTCTTTATTGATCTGTATCTGTCCGCTGCCACGATCATCGAGAAGATTCAAATCAGGAATCTTGTAATGGGGCAGATCTAGCGTGGGGTCATATTCTCCCAGCTCGGAGAGATCCGGCATGCCTTCCCTCTCTTCAGTATAAGGTGTATCAATGGCTTGATAGTCTGAGCCGGTAACTTTTTCCTTTCCGACCTCAACCTCCCATTCGGGTTCCCCTTCCCGCTCCATTTTGTTGCCTTCATCTTCGCTGCTTTCCGGATCAAGCGGAATGGGTTTCTCGGCCTCTTCACCCTCTTTTGAAGTTATATCATCATCATCATCATCATCATCATTATAAAAATCTCTGTCTTTTTGATGCGCTGGTATTTCCTGATCATCCAAATCTGTCGTGTTTATTTCTTTTTCTGATGATGGATCTTCTTCGTCCCGGTCTTTATCGTTTTTGTTTATGTCATCCGACTCATGATCGGTAGCATTGGATCTCTTTTTGAATGATAACACCGAAAAAACGCGCTTAAAATGGGATCCCAATGCATGAAAATTGGGATCAAAGGCAAGAATGGCAAAGGTTCCTATTGTAAATAACAAAAGAATGGCTGTTCCTGCTGACCCGATCAGGCCATGGAGCCATACTGTACTGATGTGACCAAAGAAACCGCCCAGAAGTGTCTGTAGCTCATCTGATGTGATGACAAAACCCAGGAAAACGGAAATCCATATAATAAAAAACAAACAATAGAGGGTCACTTTCTGCAATGAAAAAAAGATTTCCCTGACGAGCAACCTTATTCCAATTGCAAAAAAAACAGGTAAAAACAGGAAAGCCGAAACGCCAAATCCCATTTTAATGAAAAGATGGGCAATGATTGCACCGGTCCGCCCCATCATGTTATCAACAACAATTGAATTGTCTGTCAGTAGTGACCAATTGATGGTCCGGCCATCCACAAGGTGGTCATAGTTTTTCCACGTGAAAAGATAGGAAATGAATGCCAGGAACAGAAAAACGGAAAGAAGAATGAAGAACAGGCCAAAGGCTTTTCCCAGTCTCTGATCCTTAAAGAAATTTGCCAAGGAGTTCCACCCCATTTTTTGCCCTTGTTTTTTGCTTTTCGGCTTTTTCCCGTTTTTGGATTTAAGGGTGTTTTTTTTGATGTTGTACTTTAATGGCATGCGGCTTGCTTTGGATGAGGTGAACAGACAAAATTAACAAAATGTGGATTAAAAGCCCAATGTTTTAAGCATGGACTTATAACTTTGTTCTTTTGCAAAAAGTTTGGTGTTGTATTCCCCTTCATCATCCTTGTCGATGATCACAAGTTTTGGGGCTGGTATGAGGCAGTGTTGCAACCCACCGAATCCCCCAAGGGTTTCCTGATAGGCTCCGGTATGGAACATGCCGATGAATTGTGGAATGTCTTTTCTGATCTTTGGCAGGAAGATGGCATTGGAGTGTGCTTCGGCGTTGTAATAATCCTGGCTGTCGCATGTTAGTCCACCAAGGTTTACACGCTGGTATTCCGAATCCCAATTGTTAAGTGCCAGCAGGATGAAACGCTGTTTGGAGGCCCAGATATCCGGCAGGGTCGTCATGAAACTGCTGTCAATCATATTCCATAGCTCTCTGTCGTTTTGTTGTTTCTGGTCAAGGATAGAATAGAGTACCGCACCGCTTTCCCCTACGGTAAAAGCACCGAATTCGGTGAATATGTCGGGCTCGGGAATATCATGCTGGTTGCAGATCATTTTAACCTGCGCGATGATCTCTTCAGTCATGTATTCATAATCGTATTCAAAACCAAGCGAATTTTTAATCGGGAACCCGCCGCCGATGTTCAGACTGTCAAGCTCCGGACATATTTTCTTCAGGTCGCAGTATACATTTACACATTTTGACAACTCATTCCAGTAATATGCATTGTCTTTTATCCCGGTGTTAATAAAGAAATGGAGCATCTTCAGCTCAAAACGCTTGTCATTTTTAATATTGGCCTTGAAATAGGGAACAATGTCCTTATACCTGATGCCGAGCCTTGAGGTATAAAACTCAAACATGGGTTCCTCCTCTGCTGCGATCCTTATGCCCAGTTTGCACTTTCTGTCCTTTCGTATCAGCTTGTCATAAATTTTGATCTCATCCTTGTTGTCGAGCACGGGGATGGTGTTTGCAAAGCCGTTGTTGATCAGGTCACTCACCTTTTCCATGTATAACGGACGTTTGAACCCGTTACATACAATGAACCGGGACTTGTCTATCAGTCCGATGTTCAGCAATTCTTCCACGATATAGATATCGAATGCGGAAGATGTTTCAATATGGATATCATTCTTAAGAGCCTCTTCAAGAACAAATGAGAAATGGGAGCTTTTCGTACAGTAACAATAGTGGTATTCGCCGTTATAGTCGACCCGGGCCATGGCCACATTGAACATCCTTTTTGCTTTCTGTATCTGTTG
>SKTA01000138.1 GCA_007122745.1 Bacteroidales bacterium | reverse complement strand
GTGCGCACCGGTAAGCTGATCTGGGAGCAGGAAGAGGTATCGGGTGCGATGGGCGAAGTATTTTATGACCCTGAAAACAACTTGCTGATCGCCATCAGTATTTTGACTTCGGAGATCCGGCAGTTAACGTCACGACCCGAGATCATGGCGATTGATGCAGAAACGGGAGACCTGTTGTGGAGAACTGAATACATCAGCAACTTCAGACCAGGCCATTCATTTGTGGTTGGCCCAACGCTTGTGACAGACTTTTTCGGGATAGCACTTTACGATCTGAAAACCGGTGAGCGGGTTGAAGGAGAGGTTGCCGAAAGTTATGCCCGCGCCGAGTCAAATTTGCGGATTATGTCGCGCCTTACCGCTGGCGACGGACAAGAGATCATAACAACGACATCCGTACCACAGATTGATCATAACAATCATATTCTCTACATGACCGGAATGCGTCGTGGAAACTCCGAACCGCAGGGTGGCGTTAAGGCGCTTCAAAAGATTGACCCTGAGAGTGGTAATTTCGTCTTCTTCGTAGAGGATATTGCAGGTCGTGCTTATGAGCCTATCCAGACAGTACTGACCGACGAAATTTTATATGTTAAAATGGCCAGAAGGGCAAATACACACATCATTGGAATAAACCCTGAAACAGGTGAAGTGGTTTTTGAAACAGAGCCTGTCAGAAACCGTCTGACAACTGAGTATGACTACTTCAGCCTTATGGATGATGCCATTATGGATGCCTCCTCAACCGGTTTATTATTGTATGACAGGTTTACTGGTGAACTGCTGCAAGAGGTATCTTTCCGAGACCTTGGTGTTGGCAGGCTCCGCAATAATAGTGCCCATCCAAACGGATTTGCCATTTTCGGTACCGATGGTGTTGCCCTGGTTTCCGCTTCCGGCGAAGTGTTGAAAGAAATAGACCTTGGTAATATCGAAAACTTTTTTGCCGATGAGGATGAGATCTGGCTGCTTGATAACCGGAACTATGTGCGACTTGACGCCAGAAGCCTGAAAGTAATTTCAGAACTTGAGTATCGCAGGCGTGAGATCATCGAGTTTAGTCCTGCCGGCAATTCCTTCGTGCATTTGCATGGCAGTGGCATGTCGGTTTATAATTTGCGTTAATCATCCATTTTTTCTGTTAGGAACGCTGCCACCCGATCATGGCAGCACCCTCTAAGTCCATCCGCTTACCCCGAATTGACGTGGATGGGCTTGCCTTTAAATAGCGATCCGAACAATAGGCTTTATTCGGATTGAAGTGATCAGGTGCCGCAAATCTTTCAAAATATCATATACTACCCTGTTTGTTATTTAGAATAATTATAAATAAAATAAACAAATGTTTGTTTTATTGTTTTTGTATTCGTATTATTGCACCGTAATACCTTTATAGAGTCAATGAATATATTAATAAATTAATACAAAAGTTTAAATAAATCGCTTAAAAATGCTAAAAATTTACGCTCGCCTTTCTAAATGTTTTATTATTTGCACCACAGGCATACTTCTGGCATTGCCTTTGATGTCGCAGGAAGAATCATTGCCAAGCAGCATCATCATCGAGGGTGCCAGTCAGGATGCAATCTTAAGTTATGTTACAACATCCGCAGATAAAACGACTAACAACTTGCAAATGGTGACCACCGGGGGTGAAGAATTGGAACAAACTATCAGCTTCAACGTCCAAAACCAGTTTGGGCAAGCCCTGCAAAACGCTATCATAACGGTAAGCCCCGATAGTGACAAAACCCAAAAGCTTGCAACCCCTTTGGCCCCTTCGGCAGATCTTCCATTATCAGACATGAAGGATGCAGATGTTCAACTGCAAGTAACTACACACACAGTCCCGGGCTCAATGCCCATTTATCCCAGTCAAACAACAGAGGCTGAGTGGTTCAGGTACTGGGAAACAGGTGTTAACGAAAGTGCAATTGGACTCAGTGGCAGCCCGGGACAATGGTTTGCCGCCATCCGCTGGATGCCGGAAAGCATTGATGCCTACGAGGGATATTTCGTTAATAAGATCCGTATTTTTATCAATGACCAGCCTGCCAATGGCTATGCCACAATTTGGCAGGGAGATATTGATAGTCCCGAAGTAATGCGCAGTCAGGCATTTACACCTGTAGAAGAAGGCTGGGTGGAAATTAACCTGGATGATCCTTATCCCATAAACACCGGTCAGGAACTTTGGGTAGGCTGGGAAATTGGTGACCCAGGGGATAATTTCTTTCCTGCCGCATTCGAGGAGTCATCTCAATACGCAGGGCTGGCAGATTTATTGCAGTTTGGTAGTTTCTCATGGAGCAGTGCTGCCAATTACGGCTTTGATCTTACCTGGAACATTGAGGCCTTTGTGGCACCTACTGCGGACTATGAGCCTGAAACCATTGTCTTGTATACTGATGCCGACGGACAAGCAACTTTCGATGCTGCACCCGGAGCATATAACTATGTTGTTGAAAAAGGTGGCCATTTCGATGAAACAGGAAGCTTTAATGTAACTGATTCTGCGTGGGAAATTACTGTAAGTTTAATTGCTTATTCCCATATGCCGGTTGTGACATTCAACGTTGACATGACAGGCGTTGACGGCTTTGCTCATGATCAGCACAGTGTCTTCCTCACAGGCAGCTTTACAGGCTTTGCCGCGCCGGGTCAAACTGGCTCATATGAATTGCTGCCGGCTTCTGAAAGTGATGACCCTGATCCAAACGGCCTGATATATACTGTGACCGCACATATTCCTGAAGGAGAAAACCTGTACGGCTATTTTTCCGATGCCTTTGGTGATGGATGGGAAGGGACTGAGTCACCAGGTTATGGTTTGAGGGAGGTTACCATAACCGAGGACATTGTCCTTAATGATATTTGGGGTGAACAGGTCATTTCTGAGCACTGCCCAGAGCCAGGCTCAACGGGCTGGGAGGCGATTAGCCTGCCATTTACCGAAGAAGGCCTCACCACCTGCGACATGGGCAACGACCTGAATTCTGATAATACCATCACCTGCGGCAACAGCAACTATTTGAACAGTGAAGAAATGGTATATATATTTGAAGCCCCTGCAACAGACTATTACCATTTTTCATTAACCAACATTTCTGAGAGCTGGAGCTCTATGAAAATCTATGATGGTTGTCCTTATCTGGAACAAGAGGTAAACTGTATTGGCAATATAGGTAACAACGCAAGCAATAAGATAATGGGGGTTGACCTTGAAGAGGGGCAAACATACTATCTTGTCATCAGTCGCTACTATGAAGGTTGTTTTGAGTTTGACCTTAGCATTGATGTTCCCGTAACCTGTCCCGAACCCGGCACCCCCGGATGGGAAACCATAACGCTGCCCTTTGCCCAGACAGAGCTTACCACCTGCGGAATGGGAGATGATTTTCAATCCTTTACAATTAACTCCTGCGGAAGCAACAACTATGTTAACAGCGACGATATAGTTTATATTTTTGAAGCTCCCACCACCGACCTTTATCACTTTACTTTAGAGAATGTTACTGAAAGCTGGACATCCATGAAGCTTTATGATGGCTGTCCTTATTTAGACCAGGAGGGATCATGTGTTGGTAGTATTGGTAATAACTCTTCCGGTAAAGTTATGGAGGTCGATCTGGAGGAAGGGCAAACTTATTATCTTATTATCAGCCGCTATTATGGAGGATGTTTTGATTTTGACCTTACCATTGATTTGCCGGAAACATGCCCCGAACCCGGCAGCAATGGCTGGCCGGAGATTTCTCTTCCTTTTGCAGAAACCAATCTTACTACCTGTGGCATGGGAGATGATCTGCAGTCGTTTACTACCATAAGCTGCGGTAGCAACGCCTATTACAGCGGAGAAGAAATTGTTTTCATTTTTGAAGCCCCGGCTACGGATTTTTATCATTTTAGCCTTACCAATACATCCACCGGCTGGACTTCTATGAAACTGCAAAATGGGTGTCCGTTGCTCAACCACGAAACTTCATGTCTTGGGTCTTCGACATCTTCCGGTAGTCATATATTGGAAGCAGACCTGGAAGAGGGGCAGAT
>SKTA01000170.1 GCA_007122745.1 Bacteroidales bacterium | reverse complement strand
TGAGCAGGAGAATGATAACACTGATCGATGCCGGCACCACGTTGGTAAGCAATTCAGGCATCAGAATATCATAAATCGGGCGACCGGCAACATCAAATGCCGCAGGAGCCGTTTCAGGACTCAGAAAAACCCTGGAGGTAGCCCCGACAAAGTATGCCACTCCGCCAATGAGGATCGCAAACAGGGTTGAGGCAAGCATGCCACGCTTAACGGTGGCTTTGTCCTTGATGGCATAAAACTTTTGTATCAGTTGAGGCATGGCAAAGGGCGCAAGGCTTGTAAGTACAATGATAGACAAAAGCGGCCACCATCCGGGAGGTCCAACGGCTTGTGTCAGACGCGGATCTATTGCGCGCAGATCAAAGTTAATAGAGGCGAATCCTCCGCCCTCATTTACAGTACTGAAGAATAAGATGACCACACACACTGCCATGATCATTCCAAATATCATATCAATGAGTGCCATCGACTTATAGCCTCCCATTACAAGATAAAGGGAAGTGAAAAAGCCCATAAAAACCAGTGCATGCCAGTATTCGATATTGAAATTGGAAGTAAACAAGTAAGATAAGCCCATAAAGACCGCCGCCGTATACGGGATCATGAACACAAAAATTACGATACTTGCCATCAGCTTCAGCTCCGGACTGCTGTAACGTTGTTTCAGGTACTCAGGAAGCGTGGTAGCTCCCAGTGTGACACCCGGTTCTTTTAAACGCATACCAACTATACGCCAGGCCAGGGCAACACCCACTGCGGCATTGATCAGTGCGATCCATAGGCCTGAATAGCCGAAGTTCCATCCGATGTTGCCTGCGAACCCGATAAATAAAACCGCGCTAAAGTAAGCTGTTCCATAAGAAAAAGCGGTCATCCACGGACCCACATTTCCACCACCGAGGTAGAAGTCATTGAATGTTTTGGTACCCCGCAAGCCGCGAATCCCAACAATAATGATCATCAGGGCATATAGGGATAATACAATGATTCTTTCGATCATGGTTGGAAGTTTTAGGATTTAACGATGTTGATCCGTGCATCCACGGCAACTACCTGATTCTTATTGCCCAGCAGTGGGTTCAGGTCCATTTCAAATATCTCGGTAGCCGCCTGTACCAGGGCAGACAACCGTACAATGACCTCTGCAAATTGCTCCACCTTAATACCTTCCTGTCCCCTGACACCTTGCAATATAGCCTGGCTTTTCAATCCGGAGATCATCTCAATGGCCTCCTCCTTTGAAACAGGAGCCAGCCTGGTATTGATGTCTTTCAGCACTTCAATAAAAATGCCTCCCATACCGCAAAGCACCATGTGTCCAAATTTTTCTTCCCGTTTTGCTCCGGCAAACAGCTCCACCCCCGACAGCATCGGTTGCATAAGAATGGCTGTTGTTGCAGGAATCTGCATCATCCGGTTGAACTCCTTAATGAGCTGATCTTCATTTTTAACATTCAGAACAACGCCTCCCACGTCTGACTTATGCACAGGACCAACCACTTTCATGGCCAGTGGAAAACCGATCTTCTTCGCCTGTTTCAGTGCATCATCCTGCTGTGCGGTTACCGCCTCCGCAGCTCGTGGTATTCCGGCGGCATCAAGAAGTTCCTGAACAGCTTCGGGAGCAAGGTAACCCTCTACGGAATTGTCAATGACCTTTCTGATCCTTTCACGATCCACATCAGCTGGCATCGTCGCCGGGTCAGCGGGTGGCGGTGTGTGGTAAACCCTCGCCAGTGCCTTTCCGAGCACCACTTCATCCGGAAAATTGACATGTCCCTTAGAGATAAATGCATTTACCTCATCAGCAGCTGTCAAGGTGCTTGGTAAAACAGGAAAAATGGGCTTCTTATTTGCTTGCATCTTCTCGTGCAGAACATCATACACATCAAAAACGGGAAACAGGCCAGGTGTACCAAAGATCACCACCATCCCATCGATGTTTTCAAAGTGTTTTTCGGTATAATCCAGAATGATTCCCAGCTGTTCGGCATTCCCCGTGGCCAGAAAATCGATCGGGTTTGATACGGATGAACCTGGAAACAACTGGTCTAACAATTCGCGGCTTTTCGGCGTATTGATTTGCGGGACTTCCAGTCCCCCTTCCGACAGGGCGTCTGTCAGCATCACGGCCGGGCCTCCGGCATGGGTAACGATGGCTATCCGTTTACCGGTCAGTGGGGGATGCATGAAAACAGAAGCCACAGCGATCAGGTCTTCACGGCCATAACAGCGAACGATACCCGCCTTCCGGAAGAGTGCCTCCACCGCTACATCGGAGCTGGCCAGCGCACCGGTATGTGAAGAGGCGGCACGGCTTCCTGCTTCAGAAGATCCAGCCTTTACTGCAGCAATTTTGCACCCTTTCCTGATAAGGGATGCAGCATGCTTCAGCAGCAGGTCCGGTTTTGATATGTCTTCAATATATAACAGTTTGATGCGTGAGCTTACTTTAGGGTCGAACGACTCATCCCAATATTGTACAACCTCTTCAACACCCATTTGCGCAGAATTTCCAACCGAAAAAACATTTGCGAACGTCAATCCTTTGGGTATACCCGCTTCCATGATAAAACAGGCGGTGGCACCCGATCCGGAAACAAAATCACATCCTTTTGGATCAAGTTTTGGAATGGGGTAGGTAAATACACTATGATGGGAAGGGGTCAGCACACCCACGCAATTCGGACCGATCAGTGCGCCATTTACACTGTTAACAATCTCCACGAGTTTTTTCTCCAGCACGGCACCCTCCTCACTCTCCTCACTGAATCCGGCAGAAAGCACAATAAATGCCCGGGTGGTCTTATGGTTCGCAAGGACCTCAACCGTTTCGGGCACAAATCGGGCTGCAATGGCAATAATTGCCAGATCCACTGAAGGAAGATCGGAAACATCGGAATAACTTTTGATGCCCTGCACTTCGCTTTCTTTAAGGTTTGTTACATAAAGATCACCGGAAAAATTACCGTTGATCAGGTTTTTAAGCACCTTGCCACCAGGCTTCATCACATTGTTTGATCCTCCGACCACAACAATGCTGCGCGGATTGAGTAACTGTTCATTAATCATACAATATCTGCTTTTAGGAAACCTAAACTTGCTTTGCAATATCAATTTGCGGCTAAAGTAAGAAAAAAATACCTACTTTTAAGCACGAAGGCAGATGTGTTAATGTGCAAATTTGTAAATGTGCAAATTTGTCAATTAGTATCAAAATGAGGAAAAAGGAGCGATTTGAGTTTGTTCTGAATTATTTTGCAAAAAATCAGCCGGCAGCGGAAACTGAACTGCATTACAAAGATCCTTACCAGTTGATTGTTGCTGTGATCTTGTCGGCTCAATGCACTGATAAGCGGGTAAACATGATCACACCCGATTTTTTCAAACGTTTTCCTGAAGCAGAAAGCCTTGCCGCTGCATCGGCTGACGAAGTCTACGGATTTATCAAGAGTTGTTCCTATCCAAACAGCAAAACGCGCAATCTTATCGGGATGGCACAGAAACTGTGTTCCGATTTTAGGGGTGTGGTTCCGGATGATGTAATGGAATTGATGAAGCTGCCCGGGGTGGGAAGAAAAACGGCCAATGTAATCGCCTCGGTGATTTATCAGAAGCCGGCCCTGGCGGTCGACACACATGTTTTCAGGGTCTCTGACCGTATCGGATTGACCACCAAGGCAAAAACACCGCTGGAGACAGAAAAGCAGTTGTTAAAGTACATTCCCGAACACCAGGTTGCCATTGCGCATCACTGGCTGATCCTGCACGGCAGGTATATTTGTGTGGCAAGAAAGCCTAAGTGCGATATCTGTCCGCTAACACCGGTATGTAAGTTTTATAAGATTAAACATCAACTAAAAAGCTAAACAGCTAAACCTAAACCCTAAACCCTCAACCATCAACCCATAAAATATTTCGGTGCACAGGTCAAGCCCTGTGCCTACTGGTGGCATATACTTAATCTTAATCTTAATCTTAATCTTAACCTTAACCTTAATCCCGAATCGTAAACTCTCGGGACTTCGCTTACGCTCAGCCTTAACCTTAACCTTAACC
>SKTA01000116.1 GCA_007122745.1 Bacteroidales bacterium | reverse complement strand
TCTGGTGAATATCAGTACCGCTGCACATACGCCGTATACTGCTTCTGCTGACATTATAGCTAAGACAAAACAAATTGCTGTTGATCATGATTTGATCTTTAACATTCATGTGTCCGAAACACGCTGGGAGGTGGAGGAATCGATCAAAAAATATGGCATAAGCCCGGTAAAATTCCTCCATGATCTGGGTGTATTAGACAGCAGAACCATTGCTGCACATTGTGTGCATCTGAATAATGATGATATCGACACCTTTGCAGAACAGGATGTTGCAGTCGGACACAATCCGCAATGCAATATGAAGCTTGCCAACGGGGTTGCACCTATACAAAAATTCTTGGATCGGGGTCTTCGTGTTGGTATAGGAACAGATGGGGTGGCCAGCAATAACGATCTTGACATGTTTGATGAGATGCGGTCTTCTGCGCTGGCTCAGAAGTTAAGTGCCGGAGATCCATCTGTGTTGAATGCACAAAAAGTGGTTGAGATGGGCACCATCATGGGAGCCCGCGCCATTGGTCTGGGTGATGTTATTGGTTCCATCGAAACGGGGAAAAAGGCAGATGTCATTATGCTGGATCTTGGACGTCCGCATGCCATCCCCCGATTCAATGTGTATTCGCTGATCGCTTACAGCTTAAGGGGCTCCGATGTTGAAACGGTGATTGTGAACGGTCGCGTGCTTGTGGATCAACGCAGGTTGTTAACCGTTGATCTGGAAGCTTTATATCACACGGTGGAACGTTTATCGGTGGAGCTTAAAGCGTTTGCCGGGAAAACCACGGTGATGGATTAAACTTAATAATCGATTCTTTGCTCCATCTGAATCCAGGCATCAAAAGGTTTGCTGGCTGCATCCGTTTCAATCTTTTTAATGGGGATGCTCCTCTTTTCAAGAGGAAGGGGTATCTCTTTATAGATAAAGGAATCGTCAAAGCCTGCTTTGGAAGCATCCGTGTTTTCGGCCGCGAAATAGATGGCACTGATGCGTGCCCAGTAAATGGCACTCAGACACATGGGACAGGGCTCGCAGCTTGCATATATTACAGCCCCCTCCAGTTTGAAATGATTCATATTATGGCAGGCATCGCGAATGGCAACAACTTCTGCATGGGCAGTAGGATCGTTTGTGGAGGTAACACGATTGACCCCTTTACCGATAACCTCCCCATCCTTAACAATGATGGCCCCAAACGGGCCTCCAACACCGCTGCCGGCGTTTTTTGCAGCCATCTCGATGGCCTTCAGGATATACTGAACATGTTTATCACTCATAATGAAAAAGATTATTGCCAACAAAGCTAAAAAAAATCATCGTGTTTAAAGAATAAAAAATGGGTTCTTTTCTTTTAGATATCAAAGATTTTCTTGATGAAAAGGTGTTGCAATACAACAAACCCGGATTTATTGAATGTGATCCAATTTCTGTGCCACACCGGTATTCAAAGAAAGAGGACATTGAAATTTCCGGTTTTATTGCTTCCACGTTTGCCTGGGGACAGCGTTCATCCACCATAAAAAAGACGTTACACCTCCTGTCGTTAATGGATGATAGCCCATTTGAATTTGTTATGAACCACCGGGAAGCTGACCTGAGGGTGCTGCAAAAGTTTGTCCACAGAACTTTCAACGGCCAGGATGCCATCTTTTTTGTTCAGGCCTTGCAATCTGTTTATCAGAGATATGGGAGTATGGAAGCACTGTTTTCAAAAAGAATTGAAGATAATTCCATTTTTCCCGCCATTCAGCATTTGCATGATTTCTTTGCGGCTGTCGCACATGAGAAACGGAGCATGAAGCATGTTGCCAACCCTGCCAAAGGTTCTGCTGCCAAGCGCATCAATATGTTTCTCAGGTGGATGGTTCGCAACGACAATAAAGGGGTTGACTTTGGTCTTTGGGAATCGGTCTCCCCTTCGGTTTTGTCGTGTCCGCTGGACCTCCATTCCGGTAATGTTGCGCGAAAGCTTGGACTGCTGACCCGCAAGCAAAGTGATAGAAAGGCAGTTGATGAATTGGATGAAAAACTGCGTATCCTGGATTCTGAAGACCCTGTGAAATATGATTTTGCCCTTTTTGGCCTGGGTGTTTTTGAAAGGTTTGGATAAAGGAAAACCATTACTTTTGTAAAAAAACAAACCATGCGCATCGATATACTGACCATCTTCCCGGAAATGTTTACCGGCCCTTTTTCCCATTCCATTGTGAAAAGGGCATTGGAAAAGAGGCTGGCAGAAATCCACCTTCACAACATAAGGGATTATGCAACCGACAAGCATCGCCGGGTTGATGACTATCCTTTCGGAGGCGGTGCCGGCATGGTGATGATGATTGAACCGATAGAGCGTTGCATCGAAAAGCTTACTTCTGAACGGTCCTATGATGAGGTGATCTTCATGACCCCAGATGGGGATTTGCTCGACCAGCCTCTGGTGAATAAGCTATCCGTTCATAAAAACCTGATAATTCTTTGTGGACATTACAAAGGCATTGATGAGAGGATTCGGGAGCATCTCATCACGGTGGAGTTATCGATAGGAAATTATGTGCTTTCCGGAGGCGAACTGCCGGCTGCCCTGCTTGCTGATGCCATCGTTCGTTTGATTCCTGGTGTCTTGGGTGATGAAACATCCGCCCTGTCAGACTCCTATCAGGATGGTTTGTTGTCGCCCCCTGTATATACCAGACCATCAGATTATAAGGGATGGAAGGTGCCCGATGTGCTTTTGTCCGGCCACGACAAAAAAATAGATGAATGGCGACACGAACAAGCTCTGAACCGGACCCGGCAAAGGCGGCCTGACTTGCTGGACTGAGTGCACCTGCTTTTTTAAAAGTGTTGTCGATGCAATTGCTATAAGCGGATTGCAATACCGGCATTTAAATATGAAACACCGTAGCCAATTTCAGCAAATACCGCAAAGTTATCAGCAAAATAGTAGCGTCCGCCTGCATACAAAGAATAGATGAATCCACCTCCGTCAGCAGAGACCTGATCCTGGCCGGTGCCAAATTCTGATGATATTACTATGTTGGCTGCCAGCATGACCCCACCATATGTGTCCAATTGCTCAACAATTGGATAATGCAGGCTGGCACGACCACCAAAGACCAGGTAATTGTAGTTCCAACCCCAGTTAACTTGTCTTAATTGGTATCTTGAAGCAGCATAGCCAACATAACCACCTACACCAAGAGTCATGTCTTCAGTAAGAAAGTCATCTTGAATACCCAATTCGAAGGATGCGCTTACGGGAGGAACACGCATCGAATAATACCTGCCGCTATATAACGCAGAACCAAGCCCCAAACCAATGTTGAGCACCATATCCCCTTCACGGAAAATAGGCTCCACAATATTGCCGGAACGATTGCTTTCAAATGTGCCTGCGGATGCAGGAATGACTAAAACAAGTTGCAGTAATGCGAGAAAGGAAATAAAAAATAGATTTTTCATTTTATGATAATGTTTTTTAGATTTATTTATTGATCTGTTTTGATCAGGTTGCCAACTGATTCGTTTACCAAAACAAACTACAAAATAAATCATAATATTTCACTTGTAGTTCAAAATAATTCCCTAAATTTGCACTCCATTTTGACGCAGATTAAAAAAACATAAAAAAATATAGCGTGATGAATAAGTCGGAGATCATGAACTATGTTCAGGATACATTAACTGAAAAAAGGGAGTGGCCTGCCTTTCAGGCCGGTGACAATGTGACGGTGCATTACAAAATCAAAGAGGGAAACAAGGAGCGTATCCAGCCTTTTCAGGGTGTTGTAATTCAGCGCAGAGGCAGTGGAAGCACTGAAACATTTACCGTAAGGAAGATTTCTGGAAACATTGGAGTGGAAAGAATTTTTCCCGTTCATTCACCTTTTATTGAAAAAATCGTACTGAACCGTCGCGGCCTTGTTCGCCGTGCACGTATCTTCTACCTGCGCAAATTGCGCGGCAAGAAAGCCCGTATTAAGGAGCGCAGGATAAAGTAAGCGTTTTATAGCGTAAGAACATGAAAAGCCCTTTTGCATTAAGGGCTTTTTTTTTATTTTCGCAG
>SKTA01000102.1 GCA_007122745.1 Bacteroidales bacterium | reverse complement strand
GATATGTGTTGATGCCCCGCTGCGTTAGCAAGCGGGCCAGCGTATGGTCAATTTTCAGGCTGGTGGCAAGCTTCTCAACGATGTCTTTTTCTGCTACATCGTTTTGCAGCATCCACCTTTTCTTTAACATTTGTTTTTTCTGTAAAGGTATGAAAAATGCGCTTATTTTTCCACCTCCTCTTCGGTAACTATCGTTATTCGGTTATTTTTTACATGCACAAGGCCCCGGGAAATGTTCAGGTACACGATGTTGCGTTCAAAGTCTATAATTTTCATTTTTCCCGGATCAAGGAGTGCTGCGATCGGCGCATGGTTGTGAAGCACTTCAAATAAGCCCATCTTCCCGGGCATCTGAACCAGGCTCACTTCACCTCTGTAGATGATTTCGGATGGGGTGATCACTTCAAGAAACATGCCTGGCTTCCTTATTGTTTGTATTCAGGCTTTTTTGTTTTACATCTTCTATGCTGCCGGCAAGGTTAAAGGCGGTTTCCGGATATTGGTCCATTTCTCCGCTTAAAATGAGCGAAAACCCCTTGATGGTATCTTCCAGGGAAACAAAACTTCCTTTCAGGCCGGTATATTGTTCAGCCACGTGGAAAGGCTGGCTGAGAAAGCGTTGCACCTTACGTGCGCGCTTTACAAGGGTTTGATCCTCATCCGACAGTTCATCGATGCCCAGGATGGCGATGATATCCTGAAGCTCCTTATATCGCTGAAGAATCATTTTTACTTCGTGTGCTACCTTATAGTGCTCTTCACCTACAATCTCAGGTGTTAAGAGTCTGGAGGCTGAATCCAGGGGGTCAACTGACGGGTAGATGCCCAGTTCAAAGATCTTTCTGCTAAGCACGGTGGTGGCGTCCAGGTGGGCAAACGTGGTAGCCGGAGCCGGGTCTGTCAGGTCGTCGGCTGGAACATAAATGGCCTGAACGGAAGTGATGGACCCCCTTTTGGTGGATGTGATCCTTTCCTGCAGCAGTCCCATTTCGGTAGCCAGTGTCGGTTGGTATCCAACCGCAGAAGGCATGCGTCCCAACAATGCCGACACCTCTGAGCCGGCTTGGGTAAACCGGAAAATGTTATCAATAAAGAACAGGATGTCGTGCCCCTCCGAGTCACCTTCGCCATCGCGAAAATATTCAGCAACGGCCAGCCCCGACAAAGCGACGCGGGCACGTGCTCCCGGTGGTTCGTTCATTTGGCCGAACACCAGTGTTGCCTGTGATGTGGCCAGAGCTTCGGGGTCAACAAGGGTCAAGTCCCAGTTCCCTTTTTGCATGGACGCTGTAAATTTTTTGCCGTAATTGATAACCCCGGATTCTATCATTTCACGCAGCAGATCATTCCCTTCCCGGGTGCGTTCACCCACGCCGGCAAACACACTCTTCCCTTTGTAGGCTTTGGCAATGTTGTTGATCAGCTCCATGATCAGGATGGTTTTACCCACACCGGCACCGCCAAAAAGGCCAATTTTCCCCCCTTTTGGGTAGGGAGTCAGCAAATCGACCACCTTGATGCCGGTAAGTAACACCTCTTCCGTGGTTTTTAGCTGATCATAGCGGGGTGGATCAGCATGGATGTCGTAACGCTTTTCAGTCTCAACCGGACCAAGGCCGTCAATCGGTTCACCTATAACGTTGAAAAGCCTGCCACGTACCGACTCACCGGCAGGCATGGTGATCGGGCCTCCCATTGTGTTTACCTGCATCCCCCGTGATATGCCATCGGTGGCATCCATCGCGATGGCCCGGATCGTGTCTTCACCAAGATGCTGCTGACACTCCAGTATGATCCGATGTCCATGATCATTGTATACTTCAAGGGCATCATAGATCTCAGGAAGTGACTTCCTCCCTTCAAAAATAACATCAACAACAGGACCGATGACCTGTGCAACTTTTCCCATGCTTGTAATTTGCTTTTTCATGATCTGTCTGTCCGATTCGACGGCATTTGATTTAAAACGATAAGAAAACCGTTAATGGTATTCATTCATGACGAAATTACGGTTTTTTCACTGAAAACAAACAAAACGGATGCTTTTGGGTTTAGGTTTTTCATCAATTGACGGCAATGTTGAAAACTTTATTATTTTTGTGTAGCAAACCAAAAGGACACAATCATGAATGAAGAGCTGGATTTTTTATTTGCCGAGGCAGAGGAAAACATGGGGAAATCCATTGCCCACCTGGAGCGTGAGCTATTAAAAATCAGGGCAGGGAAGGCAAACCCTCAAATGCTTGATAATGTGAAAGTTGATTATTATGGTGTGTTTACCAAGCTTTCACAGATGTCGAATATTAACACCCCCGATCCCAGGAGCATCATCGTACAACCGTGGGAGAAAAATATGCTTGAGCCGATAGAAAAGGCCATCATGGCTGCCAACCTGGGCTTCAATCCGCAGAACGACGGTACCCTGATCCGCATTAATGTGCCGCCATTGACGGAAGAACGAAGGAAGGAACTGGTAAAACGGGTCAAAAGTGAAGCTGAAAACACGAAAGTGGGTATCCGGAATAACCGCCGTGAAGCACTTGAAGCAGGTAAAAAGCTTGAAAAACAAGGTGCACCTGAAGATATGGTGAAGGCCTATGAGCATAATATCCAGGAGCTGACCAACGAGTATAGCACGAAAGTAGATAAGATTGTTGAGCAGAAGGAAGAGGATATCATGACCATTTAACCTGCTGCAAAAGCCTTTTTGAAAGCTTTGCATCCTTGTCGAGTTGTACTTTCAGCTCAGCCAGCGAGTTAAATCGCATCTCGTCGCGAATGCGGTCCAGAAACGCTATTCGAATTCCCTGTCCGTAAATATCCTGATTAAAGTCAAACAGGTGGGCTTCAATGGTTACGTGATCCATGTCAAGTGTGGGACGGATGCCGATATTTACCATGGCACGATACCAGCTTCCATTATGTTTAACACGCGCAATATAGACTCCCTGTGCAGGAAGTTCGGTGGAAATATCATCTGTTCGTAGATTTGCCGTAGGGTAACCCAGCGCGCGCCCAACTTTGTTTCCTTCAACTACTTTTCCACTTAAAGTGAATGCTTCCCCGGTTTGTTTAAGGTAGGCGGCCACATTTCCTTTTTCAATCATCTGCCTCAACTTTTCATCCATGGCGTCAGTTGTTTTTGAGACGCGAAGCTTATTTTGTCAGTTTCGTTGGTAAAGATAGTAAAAGAATTAACCTGTGTTATTCAAAAAAAAGGCTTAAACTTGCATCATTAAACGATCAGGATATGGCACATTACAAGAGGATTTTATTAAAATTAAGCGGTGAGTCGCTGGCGGGCGACAATCGGCTGGGCATTGATGCCGGCTCGTTGGAACATTATGCCCGCGAGATCAAGTCATTGGTTGACCGGGGGGTTGAAACGGCGATCGTGTTGGGGGGTGGTAACATCTTCCGGGGCATTCAGGGGATGAAAAAGGGGTTTGACCGGGTTCATGGCGACCAGATGGGGATGCTTGCAACGGTGATCAATTGCATGGCTTTGCAGTCAGCCCTTGAGGGAATGGGCTTGAAGGCCGCTGTGTTATCCGGCATCCCTGTAGAAACCATGTGTGAGAAGGTGAGCAGGAGGCGTGCGATGCAACTGCTTGATGAGGGTTATGTGGTATTGATAGCCGGTGGAACGGGAAATCCTTTTTTTACGACTGATTCAGCTGCGGCTCTGCGTGCACTGGAAATTCAGGCAGATGTGATTCTGAAAGGTACACGGGTTGACGGAGTCTATTCCGCTGATCCTGAAAAGGACCCTAAAGCTAAGAAATATGAGGTACTTACCTTTGATGATGCCATCAGGGAAAAGCTTCAGGTCATGGACATGACCGCTTTTACCTTATGCAAAGAAAATGCCCTGTCCATCATCGTATTCAACGTGAATGAGCAGGGCGCTCTTTTTGATATTGTCGTAAAGAGACAACAGCGTGGCAGCCTGATTACGTCAGGGAAACCCGCTTAAATGCTACGACTGTAAGGTCTTTGTCTGCTTTTTGAAGCATCTGGCCAACAGAAGTCTTGCTTTCTTTGATAAACTCCTGGCTAAGCAGTGT
>SKTA01000235.1 GCA_007122745.1 Bacteroidales bacterium | reverse complement strand
GCAATGCGCAAGCAGATGAACCGCATAAGATTCCTGAGCACGTAGACAATTACGTTGCCATTTATGAAGGCGTTACAGGAAAACCTTTTGATAAGGAAGAGCTGATCCGTCAGAGTGAGCGGGTTTATAACTTCCAGCGCGTTTTCAACCTGCGCCGCGGCTATGGAAAGCGGATTCATGATGCACAGCCTTACAGGGCAGCCGGTCCGGTTACCGTTGAAGAGTATGAATCACGCGCAGAACGGTATGACAAGCAGCTAAAGGAGGATGTAGGATTTGATCCGGAAGGAAAATCAACTGAAGAAAAGATGGCTGTATTGCGTAAATACCGTGAAGATCGTTATGAGCAACTGACAGATGCTGTTTACAAGAGACGTGGATGGACCATGGATGGTGTACCTACCCTCGAGCATCTGAAAGATCTGGGAATGGATCTTCCCGAAGTGGTTGAAGTGGTTCAGCAGCATCTGAACTAATAATTGCAACAATACCATACTAGGCTTCCCTGGCGTTTCTGTCGGGGAGGCCTTTTTTTCAAGTTTTCGGTAAGATGCTGTTTTTAGTTTTTTTAGAACACTGCTTCCCATATTTTTCATACTTTTGCTAATTAAATTAAAACAGCTTGAGATGCATCCCGATCCGGACAAATTTACAGTGGAAGGCTTAACATACGATGATGTACTGTTGATTCCTGCCTATTCTGAAGTACTACCGCGTCAGGTGGATATATCCACATTCTTTTCCCGCAACATACGGTTGAAAATCCCTGTTGTGTCAGCTGCTATGGATACCGTGACCGAGTCCCGAATGGCGATCGCGATGGCACAGGAAGGGGGGATTGGTGTGTTGCACAAAAACATGACCATTGCAGACCAGGCCCTCAAGGTGCGAAAGGTGAAGCGTTCAGAAAACGGAATGATCATCGATCCGATCACCCTTCACGAAGATGCACTTATCGGTGATGCGCTGAAGCTTATGGATGAGAATAAAATTGGAGGCATCCCTGTTGTTAATGAGTCAAATAGGTTAGTTGGTATCTTAACAAACAGGGATTTGCGTTTTGAAAAAGATATAATCAAGCCCATTCGTGAGGTGATGACATCAGAAAACCTCATCACCACCAAGGAATTTGTCGACTTTGAAGTAGCTGAAAAGATCCTTCAGGAACACAAGATCGAAAAACTTCCGGTGGTGGATGAAGCATACCGTTTGGTTGGTTTGATCACCTATCGCGACATCATTAAAATTAAGGAAAGACCCAATGCCTGCAAAGATGGGCGGGGTCGCCTTCGTGTGGCGGCGGCTGTCGGGATCACCCCCGACACCCTGGAAAGGGTAGATGCACTGGTAGCTGAAGATGTGGATGCCGTTGTGGTGGATACAGCCCATGGACACACGCGCGGTGTGTTGCAGATGCTTGCTGATATCAAAAAAAAGTATCCAAATCTGGATGTGATTGCCGGAAATGTCGCCACTTCAGCAGCTGCAAAAGATCTTTTAAAAGCAGGTGCGGATGGTATTAAAGTGGGAATTGGGCCCGGAAGTATCTGCACAACGCGTATTGTTGCCGGGGTAGGGGTACCCCAGCTTACCGCAATCTATGATGTAGCCGTTGCCCTTGAAGGGACCGGAGTACCTGTAATTGCAGATGGTGGCATCCGTTATACCGGAGATATTGTTAAAGCCATCGCCGCAGGTGCCTCAACCGTGATGGCAGGATCGTTATTCGCAGGCGTTGAAGAGTCACCCGGGGAAACCATTATTTACGAAGGGAGAAAATACAAAACCTACCGGGGGATGGGATCCATAGAAGCCATGCAGCATGGATCCAAAGACCGATACTTCCAGGATGTTGAGGATGACATTAAAAAACTGGTTCCTGAAGGAATTGTAGGAAGGGTACCCTATAAGGGCACACTATCGGAAGTGATCCATCAAATGACAGGTGGCTTGCGGGCAGGAATGGGCTATTGCGGTGCAGCAGATATTAAGAAACTGCAAAAGGCCCGCTTTATCAGGATAACAAATGCAGGATATAGGGAAAGTCATGTACATGATGTAACCATTACCAGGGAAGCACCTAATTACAGTCGTTGATATTTATATTTTTCCGGAATAAATAGTTTTAATTTTGAATGCTATTGCCAAATTAAACTGATAATCTATGAAGAAGCACATCTTTAGCGTTTTATTTCTCTTGGGTGCAATTGCTTTTAGCATCCAGGGTTTTGTGGTTGGAAGCACCCCGCATGATCCTGTATTAATAAGGGTCGCAGATCATGAGATCAGCCTTTCAGAGTTTGAACAGGTCTACAGGAAAAGCAACCTGGAATCGGTTGTTGCCGAGCCCAAAACGGTTGAAGAGTATCTGGAAATGTACATCGATTTTCGCCTTAAAGTGCTTGCCGCTGTGGAAGCAGGACTGGATACCAATCCCGGCTTTATTTCAGAACTGGATGGATACCGCAATCAGCTTGCCCAGCAGTATCTTGTTGATCATGAGGTTACAGATCGATTGCTTGAAGAGGCTTATGAACGGTCTCAGTATGATGTATGGGTTTCTCATATCTTGTTGACTGTCAATGAACACGCCCCACCTGCAGATACTCTGGAGGTATACAACCGCATGATTGAGATCAGAGATCGGGCTGTGGCCGGTGAATCTTTTTCTGAGTTGGCCATCCAATACTCCGATGACCCCTCTGCAAAAGGACAGGAAGCCACACAGCATCAACCTGCAAGAAGAGGCAACTCAGGGGCACTGCCCTTTTTCACTGTCTTTAATATGGTTTACCCGTTTGAAACCGCTGCATATAACACCCCTGTGGGTGAAATTTCCATGCCGGTAAGAACCAGTTTTGGATATCATCTTGTTAAGGTTCATGACCGTTTACCTGCCATGGGTCAGGCCAGGGTGGCTCACATTATGCTTATGACCCCGCCCGATACGGATGATTCCGAACTGGAAGAAAAAGAGCAAAAAATTCAAGCAATTCATCAAAAGATATTGGATGGCGCTGATTTTGCTGAACTGACCGCCGAACATTCTGAGGACAGACAGTCTGCTTCGCGCGGCGGAGAGATGCCTCCGTTTGCATCCAACCGTATGGTTCCGCAGTTTATTAAAGCCATTCACCAATTGGAAGAAGGGGATGTTTCAGGTCCTGTACGCTCCGATTTTGGCTGGCACATTATCAAACTGATTGAAAGAACACCACCTCCGTCTTATGAGGATGCTTATGCCGATTTGAGAAACAGAATTCAGAGAGATATCCGTTCCCGCCTGGGGCAGGAGGTTGTTGTCGAAAGACTGAAAAAGGAATATGACCTGGTCATTGATCAAAAAGCATTGGAGGCTTTTTATGAAGTTGTTGATGATTCGGTTTTCTCTGCTGAATGGGATATAGAAAAGGCTGCCCTTTTACAGGATTTGTTATTTCAGTTTTCTTCAGAACAATTTACACAGCATGACTTTGCCGAATATCTGGCCAGTAGTCAAACACGCCAGCCCTCAATGGAGATTAAGCACTATGTGAATATGGTATTTGAACGTTTTGTAAATCAGGAGATATTGGCTTATGAAGATTCCATATTGGAAGAAAAATATCCCGAATTTCGTATGATCATGCAAGAATACCACGATGGGATATTGTTGTTTGAAATCACAGATCAGAAAGTTTGGTCCAAAGCTACTTCAGATCAGGAAGCGTTAATGGCATTCTTTGAAGAGAATGCGGAACGTTTTAGTTGGGATGATTTTGAAGGAAACCGTGGCGCTGTGATTGCTGAGTATCAAAATCACCTTGAAAAACAGTGGGTTAATAAACTCAGGGAACGGTTTGATGTTTATGTTGATCGTTCGTTATTGCATAAAATTAATACAGATTAGTCACTGTCTTTCTGACAATGGTTTTTTTTAACATAATGAAATGAAACGCCCATGACGGGATTTTTGACACACAGGGGGATGATTATGCAAACACGAGGTTGGAAGTTGGAGGTTTGAGGTTAGAAAAAAGAAAATCTAACATCCAACATCTAACCTCTAAAATCAATTCCTGATCTTG